>JAAANX010000093.1 GCA_009909085.1 Cyanobacteria bacterium GSL.Bin1
CTAGTTTCAATCAGCAATTACAGCCAAGATTGAGCCAGTAGCGCGATCGCGACCCCCAAAATGACGCCAACAATGACTTGTAAGGGGGTATGTCCAAGAAGTTCTTTCAGTTTTTCCTCATTAAAATCCTTGTGTTCTTGAAATAATTCATCAACAATTTGATTCAGCAACCGCGCTTGCTTTCCCGCTGCTTGTCGCACCCCAGCAGCATCAAACATGACAATAATCGCAAACAGAAGCGCGATCGCGAAATCGGTACTTTCCCAGCCTTCGCGAATCCCAACCCCTGTCGCAAGAGAAGCGACCAAAGCCGAATGAGCACTGGGCATTCCTCCAGTTGTGAAGAGCGATCGCAGATTAAATTTGCCCTCCCGAAAGAATTCAATCACTAATTTCAATCCCTGAGCAACCAAACACGCAATCAGGGACACCCAAAGCAGATGATTCTCCACAATACTGGCAAAATTATCCATAATTAATTCTTGCGAGTAGCAATTAACTGCGCGATCGCCTGTAACGGAAGAGCGGCATCTCCATAACCGGAGAGTTCTGCACACGCAGCTTGCGTTAACTCATCGGCTTTCGTTTTCGACGCTTCTAACCCTAATAATCGAGGATAAGTGGCTTTATTGGCTTCGACATCCTTACCGGCGGTTTTCCCCAGTTCTTCTTGGGTTGCTGTAATATCAAGAATATCGTCAACAATCTGGAACGCCAAACCAATGTCATAAGCATAGCGAGACAAGCGACCTAAGTCTTCTGCACTCGCTTCCCCTAACATGGCTCCAGTTACAACACAGGCTTCCAATAAGGCTCCTGTTTTATGCGTATGAATGTAGTTGAGGGTTTCTAAACCAATATCGGGATTGCCCTCTGATGCCAAATCCACCACTTGACCCCCCACTAAACCAGTTGCACCGACGGCATGACCTAATTTGGCAATTACTTGTAACACCGCTGAGGGATTAACCCCTTGCGTCTGGGCAGCAATATACTCAAACGCATAAGCTAACAAACCATCTCCCGCTAAAATTGCAATATCCTCACCAAACTTCTTATGATTCGTGAGTTGTCCTCGCCGATAGTCATCATTGTCCATCGCGGGTAAATCATCATGAATCAATGACATGGTGTGAATCATCTCTAATGCACAAGCGGTCGGCATTGCCATTTCAATGGTTCCTCCTACCAACTCGCAAGTGGCTAAACACAAAATCGGGCGTAAGCGTTTTCCACCGGCTAACAGCGAGTAGCGCATCGCATCGTAAATAACAGGGGGCTCGCCCATGGTCAAGGATTGATCCAACGCTTTTTCCACCACTGCTTTTCGGGCTTGGAGGTAGCTATCGAGATCGAAGGCTAGGGGTTGCTTACAAATCGATTGATCACTCATGCTCATGTTTTGGGTTTCGGTGAAGGATATTTCTGGGGTTGCAACTCGATTTTATATTTTACGGGTCAATGAGGAACCATTGACAAAAAACGCTGTTCAAAACTTTTAACGGTGTTTTCTAAAAGCATGGTTACCGTCATCGGTCCAATCCCACCCGGAACCGGGGTGAGGTAGCTGGCGACTGTTGCGACTTGTTCGTGGTTAACATCCCCAATCAGCCGGTTTTTTCCCGTTTCATCTTGAATGCGATTAATCCCCACATCCACGACAATTGCTCCTGGTTTAACCATATCAGCAGTAATCAAATTCGGTTGACCCACCGCGACAGATAAAATATCAGCTTGTTGGGCTAAAGCTCGTAACTGATCGGGAGGGGTTTCCCCATGGGCAATGGTCACGGTAGCATTGGCTGCCAATAGCATTAAGGCTAAGGGTTTTCCCACCAAGATACTCCGTCCAATGACCAGTGCGTTTTTGCTCGCGATCGGGAGGTGATAGGTATCTAACAAACGCATTACCCCAGCCGGCGTACAACTCCTTAATCCCGGTTCGCCCCGAATTAAACGCCCGAGATTAGTGGGATGTAAACCATCAACATCTTTTTCCGGTGCAATTTTGTACAGGGCTTGAATGGCATCTAAATGTTCCGGAAGCGGCAGTTGCACTAAAATTCCATCGACTCGTGGGTCTTCATTGAGTTCAATAATTTTTGCTTCCAACTCCACTTGGGTTGTGGTACTCGGAAAATGTTCTCCAAAGGAAGTAATCCCCAATTTTTCACAGGCCCGTTCTTTATTGCGGACATAAACCCCACTCGCCGGATCATCTCCCACCATAATGACAGCTAAGCCGGGTGGACGTCCGACTTGAGCTTGGAGTTGTTCAACACGTTGTTTGAGTTCCCCTTGAATCTGTTGAGCAAGGGCTTTTCCGTCTAATCGCTTCGCCATTTGAGAGGTCATTGCAAACAAAATTAATCAAAATGGTGGACACTCTATGATAGTTTCTCAGATTTGGTGCCATGTCAACGACCCACAATTAATCCCTCAATATAATGTGATTGAGGTTGGATTCTGTTGCCTGCCTCAATTCGTTGAAAACCATCTCCATGAAGAAGTAAGGACTGTATGCTGGTTTGTAGGATGAAATTAGTAACATCATTTCCGGATTTCCGGTGTAGGGAGGCTGAGATTGGAGATTGAGAGACAAGCCCGTCAAGCCAGTGCCCAATCCATAGCTGAGGTTTTGGCAAGCCTCTCTGTTGATCCCAAGCAGGGGTTGACGATCGCGCAAGTCCAAAAACGGCAACAAACCTACGGTCTCAATCAACTGCAAAAAGTGAAAGGGCGTTCCCCGTGGCAAATCTTTGTCGATCAGTTTAAAAGTCCGATTATTGGACTCTTGGGCATCGCAGCCGTTCTTTCCTTTGCCTTTCGAGAATGGATCGAAGGGATTGCCATTTTAATCGCGATCGCGCTCAATGCCGGAATTGGTTTTGTCACCGAAATCAAGGCGGTGCGCTCAATGGAAGCTCTGCAAAAGCTGAGTCAAACGTATGCGACACTGCGCCGCGAGGGTCGAGTGGTGTCAGTTAATACAGAAGAACTGGTCCCCGGAGATATTGTTCTCCTGGAAGGAGGAGATCTGGTTCCGGCAGATTTGCGGGTCCTGGAATGCTCGAAACTGCAAGCGGATGAATCAGCATTGACCGGGGAATCGGTTCCGGTGAGTAAGGGAGTCGCCTCTCTCGAAGCCAATTTACCCTTAGCCGAACAAAAAAATCTCTTGTTCAAAGGCACAGCGGTTACTCGCGGCAGCGGAACTGGGGTAGTGATTGCCACTGGCATGCGGACCGAATTGGGGAAAATTTCCAAGTTGATGGCAGAAGCGGAAGCGGAGGTGACGCCCCTCGAAAAACGATTGGAACAACTCAGTCGTCGGTTAATTTGGTTTACGCTGGTGCTAGCCGTTTTTGTGGCTGTTTCTGGCATTTTAGGGGGACAAGACCTCTTACTGATGGTGGAAACCGCGATCGCGCTGGCAGTAGCAGTGATTCCAGAAGGTCTCCCGATTGTTGCGACTGTTGCTTTGGCCCGGGGAATGTGGCGCATGGCGAAGCGGAATGCGTTAATGAATCGCCTCTCTGCAGTAGAAACTCTGGGCGCGACAAATATTATCTGTACCGATAAAACCGGTACGCTCACAGAAAACCGAATGACCTTAACCCAAATTGCTCTGGCAGACGGAGATTTTGCGGTGACCGGTCAAGGACTTGCCCAGCAAGGAGATTTTATTCTCAATCAGGAACGGATCGACCCGAGTCAACATAATCCCCTCCAAGCTTTACTGACTGTTGCTGTCCTTTGTAACAATGCGACGCTGCCAAATGCGAATGACCAAAATTTAATTGGCGATCCCACTGAAGTTGCCCTTTTGGTGGCAGGGGCAAAAGCAGGTCTCGATCGTCATCAATTATTAGAAAAGTTGCCAGAAGTTCAGGAAGTTGCCTTCGATTCGGAGAGTAAGCGCATGGCAACGATTCATGAAGCCGACAATTGGCACCATCCATTCTTCGGAGGAATCGAAAGTACTGAAGCCTCTTATCTAGTAGCCGTCAAAGGCGCATTAGAATCAGTGCTTCCCCTGTGTTCCCATCAACTGATTGATCGCGAAGAACGATCCCTAACCAATAAAGTCCGCAAACAGTGGCGCGATCGCGCAATTGAGATGGCAGCGGAGGGACTACGCGTTCTCAGTATGGCTTACAAAGTGGTGGATGACCCGGAAAAGGATCCGTATGAAAATCTGGTTTGGTTAGGGGTTGTCGGTTTGCTCGATCCACCGCGATTATCAGTGAAGGAAGCGATTCAAGATTGTCATCAAGCTGGCATTCGCGTCATCATGCTCACCGGAGATCAATCCGTAACGGCGCGTAAGATCGGTATAGCGGTCGGGTTGATTGCAGACGAAAGTAGCCAAGTTAGACAAGGAGACGCCTTAGAGCATCTCGACCAACTTTCAGTATCAGAGCAACAACAGTTATTACAAGTGCCGATCTTTGCCCGAGTGACCCCAGAACAAAAGCTGAATCTGATTACCCTTCATCAGCGTCACCAAGCCATTATTGCGATGACGGGTGATGGCATTAACGATGCGCCAGCTTTGAAGAAAGCAGATATTGGAATTGCTATGGGCGAGCGCGGCACACAAGTAGCGAAGGATTCCGCAGACATGGTCTTGCAAGATGATGCCTTCTCGACAATTGTTTTTGCCATTGCCCAAGGACGCACTATTTTTAATAATATTCGTCAATTTACCCTCTATTTACTCTCAGGGAATGTCGGTGAAATTATTGCTGTTGCCATTACCTCTTTCCTGGGTGCGCCTCTCCCGATTCTCCCGTTACAAATTCTCTTTCTCAACGCAGTCAACGATGTCTTTCCCGCTCTTGCTTTAGGAGCAGGTGAAGGGAATGATGCTGTTATGCAACGTCCCCCTCGCGATCCCCAGGAAGCCTTGTTAACCCGTTACTATTGGCTCATGATTAGTCTGTATGGGGTGATTATTGCTGTTACGATCCTGGGCATCTTTGCGATTGCTCTGCAAGTCTTTGCCTTCCCCCTAGAACAAGCAGTGACAATCTCTTTTCTCACCTTAGCATTTGGTCGCTTGTGGCACGTTTTCAATATGCGCGATACTGGCTCTGGCTTATTCCGTAACGAGATCAGCGTTAATCCTTATATTTGGGGAGCCTTAGGAATTTGTACGGGCTTACTGTTGCTAGCTACTTATACCCCTGGTGTCTCAACAGTCTTATCACTGGTTCATCCCGGCTTAGAAGGCTGGGGATTAATTCTGGTGGCGAGTTTTGTCCCTCTGCTGTTGGGTCAGCTTCTGAAACGCTGGTTTTGAAACAGAGAGGGAGAGGAAAATTCATCTTGCCGAGTGTCTGCCTCACTCTTGAGTTAGTGGGGGATCAATTTTGGATTGAAGGATGAGTGTGCTGATCTTGTCCCCCTTGTCTGGCGTATCCCACCGCGACCCATCCTTTCAACACTAACGGACGGTTAGAGCTTAGCGGGAAAGTTTCAATCCTTTCTTGCGCAGTTCTTGTAGGAAAAATTCTTCTAAAGAGATTCGCGCTCGTTTCAACTCCAAAATTTCAGCATCGAGATCAACCAGTTGACTTAAAAAAGCTTTCGGATCATGGCGAGTGGCAAGTTGACCCGACCAACGATTGTCTTCAAAGTCGAGATGAGTGACCCACTGTTTTAAGTGCTCAGGATTGCCGCCTCTGCCAACAACATGATAAGTGTTTTGGTTACCTAATAATTCATCGAGAGAACCCGAACCAATAATTTCTCCTTGCGCTAAAATCGCAACGCGATCGCAGATTTGTTCCACATCGCCTAAGACATGAGAATTAAAAAAGATCGTTTTCCCTTGTGCTTTCAGGTCTAAGATAATCTGACGCATTTGATAACGTCCAATGGGATCCAAACCCGACATGGGTTCGTCTAAGAAAACCACTTCTGGGTCATTGATCAGCGCTTGTGCCATGCCAACCCGTTGTAACATCCCTTTAGAATACTGACGCAGTTGTTTCTTCTGCGCCGTGTTGCGGTCTAGTCCAACCATATCAAGCAGTTGGGGAATGCGTTGCTTTTGGACCGCCCGAGGAAGTTGAAAGAGTCCTGCGGTAAACTCAAGAAATTCCCAAGCGGTTAGATAGTCATAGAGATAAGGATTTTCTGGAAGATAGCCGACCCGTTCTTTGATAGCGCGATCGCCGATGGGTCTTCCTAACAAAACCGCCCGTCCTGAACTGGCTCGAACAATGCCAAGTAAAATTTTGAGTAGCGTTGTTTTTCCGGCACCATTGGGTCCGAGTAAACCAAATGTTTCTCCTTCATACACGGTCAGACTACACCCTTTGAGCGATTCAACCGTCTGATTTAACCAGAATCCGGTTCGATAGACTTTTTTCAGTTCCCAAGTTTGAACGACACAAGTCGCTTCTTCTACGGCAAAGGTTATGTTCGGCTGAGAGATGACTGAACCCATTTTAAATCTTACCTAGAACACTATCTTCTTTTAGTGTTCCCAATTTTGGTTCTCGATCATCATCACGCACTAAAGGAAAATCTTAGTATCCGCCAAAAGGCCAAAAAATAGTATTTTCTTCGTTGAATTCAAGTACTTGACCCAATCGCGATATTGCATTTTGCAACAAAGTAGCAGAATGAATTGGTTTAAATCCTTTACAGTAGAGAAAATAGGCAAAACCAAACGGTAGCACTTGTAAAGTAACGCAACCTATGCACATTAGCGAAATTACCCATCCCAACCAGTTGCACGGGCTATCTATTCGTCAATTGGAAACCCTTGCCCGACAAATTCGAGAAAAACATCTCGAAACAGTTTCCACTAGCGGCGGACACCTTGGACCCGGTTTAGGAGTAGTTGAACTTACTCTCGGCTTGTATCAAACCTTAGATTTAGACCGTGATAAAGTAATTTGGGATGTAGGACACCAAGCTTATCCCCATAAGATGATTACTGGACGGTATCATCGCTTCCATACCCTACGTCAAAAAGATGGTATTGCTGGCTACCTCAAACGCTGTGAAAGCCCATTTGACCATTTTGGGGCAGGACACGCCTCCACAAGTATTTCTGCTGGCTTAGGAATGGCGTTGGCGCGAGATGCCAAAGGAGAAGACTTTAAAGTTGTTTCTGTCATTGGTGATGGTGCTTTAACAGGCGGTATGGCCTTAGAAGCAATTAACCATGCCGGACATTTACCCAATACCAATTTAATGGTGGTTCTCAATGATAATGAGATGTCAATTTCCCCCAATGTGGGCGCGATTTCTCGCTATCTGAATAAGGTGCGTTTATCGCCACCGATGCAGTTTTTAAGTGACAATTTAGAAGAACAATTTAAACATTTACCCTTCTTTGGCGAATCTTTAACCCCAGAAATGGAACGGGTGAAAGAAGGCATGAAGCGACTAGCAGTACCCAAGGTTGGGGCTGTGATTGAAGAATTAGGCTTTAAGTATTTTGGTCCCATTGATGGCCATAACTTAAGTGAATTGATTCATACCTTTAGACAAGCTGAGCAAGTAACCGGTCCCGTTTTAGTCCATGTCGCAACGACAAAAGGCAAAGGTTATGAGATCGCAGAACAAGACCAGGTCGGCTATCATGCTCAAAGTGCCTTCAACATCGCCACGGGAAAAGCGAAACCCTCTAGCAAACCGAAACCCCCGAAATACTGCAAAGTTTTTGCCCACACCCTAACGAAACTTGCTGAAGACAATCCGAAAATTATTGGGATTACTGCTGCGATGGCAACGGGAACCGGTTTAGATAAACTGCAGCAAAAACTCCCCGATCAGTATGTGGATGTCGGTATTGCCGAACAACATGCGGTTACCCTTGCTGCGGGCTTAGCCTGCGAAGGAATGCGCCCTGTCGCTGCGATCTACTCTACGTTCTTACAACGGGCATATGACCAAATCATTCACGATGTCTGCATTCAAAACTTACCCGTCTTCTTCTGTTTAGATCGCGCAGGAATTGTCGGTGCAGATGGTCCCACTCACCAAGGCATGTATGATATTGCCTATCTACGGTGTCTCCCCAATATGGTGATTATGGCGCCGAAAGATGAAGCCGAATTACAACGGATGACCGTCACTGGCATTAATTATACTGATGGCCCGATCGCGATGCGCTATCCCCGTGGCAATGGTATCGGTGTTCCCCTGATGGAAGAAGGTTGGGAACCTGTGGAAATTGGCAAAGGCGAAATCCTTCGTAATGGGGATGATATTCTGTTGTTAGGCTATGGGGCAATGGTTCCCACTGCAATGCAAGCGGCGGAAATTCTCAGTGAACATGGCATTGAAGCGACTGTGATTAATACCCGTTTCGTCAAGCCATTAGATACTGAGTTAATCTTCCCTCTGGCGCAGAAAATTGGACGTGTCGCTACCCTCGAAGAAGGGTGTTTAATGGGTGGCTTTGGTTCTGCGGTAACAGAAGCCTTTATGGACAATAACATCTTAGTTCCGGTCAAACGCTTTGGCGTTCCGGATCAGTTAGTTGATCATGCTAAACCAGAAGAAGCACAAGCTCATTTAGGATTAAATAGTTCTCAAATTGCAGAACAAGTTCTATCCGCTTTCTTCCAGCAAGAAGAACCGGCATCAGCCGTTGCTAAATAAGCATCATTGATTCAATGTTAATGAGGAGAGGGGAAGAAATGAAAACTTTCTCTCTCCTTTATCATGCTACTTGTAATGCTTTTTATGATTTCAAACCACCAAGAGATAACTACAATTTAATACGATTTCTATACAGAATTGCTAAAAAACTAACCACAGAGTCACAGAGAAGCACAGAGGATCTTTAAAGTAGTTTTCTGTTTTGATTGATTCTCATCTTAAATTATTATGATGCCAAATAATGACCTAAGTCTCACTTTAAATAAGGTTATAAATAAGCAAGTCATTACAGAAAATGAGAAAACTCTATTAGCGCGATCACGCTTCCCTTTCCCTAAGCTAGATGACAATTATTCACTGAAAACACAACTTGATTTCTTTCCGACTGCCTACTCCACGATCCAAAATTACTGTTCTCATGTTGGCTTATCTGAAACAAACAGCTTAGAATTATTATGGCGATTGTGGCTTCCTTTAGCCTTGCAAATTGTTGGTAAAAAAAATGAGCGATCCTCTGCAATTATCCAAGGCATTTTAGGGCTTCAAGGAACCGGAAAAACAACTTTATCAACTCTCTTGAGTCTACTTTTAAATAATTTAGGTTATCATACTATTACCCTGTCCATTGATGATTTATATAAAACGTATACTGACCGTCAACAACTGCAAAGAGATGACCCCCGCTTGATTTGGCGCGGTCCCCCTGGAACCCATGATGTTAACTTAGGAATTGAATTATTAGACCAAATCCGGAACGGGAAAACCCCCCTTTCTATTCCGAGATTTGATAAGTCAGCCTTTCACGGAATGGGCGATCGCGCCACCCCAGAAGTGATTAATAATAAAGTTGATATCTTATTATTTGAAGGTTGGTTTGTTGGCGTTCAACCGATACCGGAAAGTGTTTTTCAGTCTCCACCGCCACCAATTATAACCATAGCTGATCGTCAGTTTGCAAGGGATAACAACCGTCGTTTAGAGGCTTATCTTCCCTTATGGAATCGGTTAGATGGTTTAATTATTTTATCTCCGGTTGATTATCGATTGAGTCAAATTAGGAAGGTGCCTGCTTTGACCGTTGTTCAACAGTGGCGTAAAGAAGCAGAGCAAAAAATGGTTGCCCAGGGAAAATCAGGAATGACTGAAACAGAAATTAATCAGTTTGTGGAATACTTTTGGCGAGCGCTGCATCCAGAGTTATTTATTACACCGTTAATTGAAAGTCAACAGGGGGTTGATATGGTAATTGAAATTGATGAAAATCATCTTCCAAACCACATTCACACCCCCACTGTCACATTGTCCATTTTCCCCAACTGAAATGAGAAGAATTCAACTGTTGCGATCGAGTCGTTAGTTTTCTTCTAAACTTAGTTCATATGATACTTGAATGACACCCGGAATTTCTTTGATACTATCAACTAGAGAACGAGCCGTTTGACGGTCATTTACTTGACCTGATAGCAAAACAGAACCATTAGACGATTGAACCACTAACTCGTCATTGAGATCTTTAACGGTGTTGATAATTTCTTGATCCCCTTTGCGGTTTCCAGAATTTGAACCCTGAACGTACTCTAACCCAATATATTGACCAGAACTGGTCGTTGCTTGCAGTTCTTGTTCGGGTGCCGGTTTTTCTGAGATTTCAGGAGCACTGAGGGCAGTAGGAGAGTTCATGAGTCCAAAACTTCCCCAAGTGAATAAGGTAATACTTGCTACGAAAAGAGGAAAGTTTAATCGGCGAGATTCTCTACGAATTAGGCTTTGGGTTAGGAGCGCTAATGCTAATCCTGCCGTTAGAGTGAGTCCAAACCCGTTTGTGAAATTTGCCATAATTAACCTCTCTTTAAGCGAGCGCATCTCATCTCTTACAGAGTTTAAAAACTCATTTTTTTCACTCACTTCCAACCGAGGAAAGAGAATTTGACAATGACCTGAGGAAAAGGGGACGCATGGGATACGTCCCGATAACGATTAGGAATTCACCGTTACTGCATCTGCAGCGGGTGCTAAATCTTGGAAAAGCGGTGTACTGAGATAGCGTTCCCCATAACTGGGTTGTACCATAACAATGAGCTTTCCTTTATTTTCAGGACGCTGAGCGACTTGAACGGCAGCGCAAAGCGCAGCCCCCGTAGAAATTCCCGAGAGAATTCCTTCTTCATTGGCTAAGCGACGACCATAAAAAATGGCTTCTTCATCGGTTACTGTTACGACTTCATCGAGGATTTCTACATTTAAGACTTTGGGAATAAATCCAGCACCTAACCCTTGGATTTTGTGGGGACCGGGTTGTCCGCCGGACAAAATGGGGCTACCACTCGGTTCCACTGCAACCACTTGCAATTCTGGCTTGCGTTCTTTAATGACTTCCGCAACCCCAGTAATGGTTCCACCCGTGCCAATACCAGCGACAAAAATATCAATTTCTCCATCAGTATCTTCCCAAATTTCTTCGGCAGTGGTTTGACGATGGATTTCTGGGTTAGCTGGATTATTAAATTGTTGTAACATATAGGCATTGGGGGTAGTATCAACAATTTCTTGTGCTCGTTGAATACAGCCACCCATTCCTTGTATCCCTGGTGTCAGTTCTAATTGCGCGCCATAGGCTCTTAACATGGCTCGACGCTCATTACTCATGGTTTCTGGCATGGTGAGAATCAGTTTATACCCCTTAGCAGCAGCGGTCATAGCCAGGGCAATTCCTGTATTGCCAGAGGTGGGTTCAACTAAAACGGTTTTCCCTGGTTCAATAATTCCTTTCGCTTCGGCGCTGTTAATCATGTTAATGCCGATGCGGTCTTTTACAGAGGCAGAAGGATTCATGCCTTCGAGTTTGAGAACAATCTTACCCACACAGCCTTCACTTGTTGGAATGCGGTTCAGTTGGACGAGGGGAGTGCGACCAATGAGTTCGGTGATATTACTGGCGATACGCATAGTTAAATGGCAATTAAAGTTTTCAACGAAAAAGAGGACTCTTATACCTCGCGTTCACATCAGCATCAATTGAAAAAAAAAGTACTTGTTGCAAGGTATAAACCGATGTTTATCTAAGTCGTTTTAATCTATCATATGCCAGTTAGATATCCGTTCTCCTAAGCTTCAATCACAACTCGCAAGTTACCTCGTTTACGAACAACCCGACAAGCCGTTGCCCCATCCGACTGTTCAAACTCTAAATCGAGGACCGTTTCACCAATTTTCAGGTTATCTAGAGAGAGAGACTGAATGGATGAGGGGAGGGTGGGATGAATAATCCGTAAACAATTGTTGGCAGCATCGGGTTGTAAGTTAATCATCAGTTGTAGCAACTGAAAGACGGTTCCGGTTGCCCAAGCTTGCGGAGAACATGCGACCGGATAGCGAACGGGGGAACGATTGGGGGTGCGTTCATAACCGCAAAAGAGTTCTGGCGGGCGATGATAGGGCTGTTCGCTACACATCTCGATAATCGCTTGACTCAATTCTAAGGCTTGTTCGACAAAGCCCAGCGCTCGTAAGCCGGCAGCAATAATGCCGTTATCATGGGGCCAAACTGTTCCTAAATGATAGCCCATGGGGTTATAAGCCGGAGAAAGACTACTGAGGGTACGAATGCCCCAACCACTAAATAAATCAGGGGCTTGCAAGCGTTCGGCAACGCTATGGGCTTTATCGGGATCTAAAATATCTAAGCCAAGACAGTGACCGGGGTTGGAGGTGATACTATCAATGGGTTGTTTCTGTTCATTGATGGCAAGGGCATAATAGCCTTGCTCGGGAAGCCAAAAGTCTTTGTTGAATTGGGCTTTGAGGGTTTGGGCTTCTTCGTGCCAGCGATCCGCTAGATCGAGGCGTTTTTTGAGACGGGCAAGTTGACTAAGGCGCATTTTCGCGGCATAGATATACCCTTGCACTTCACACAGCGCGATCGCGCCGGTGGCTAATTTCCCTTTGCGGTCAACAATACAGTCGCCAGAGTCTTTCCACCCTTGATTCTGTAAGCCCCCGGGCGATTCGCAATGATAATACAAGTAGCCGGTTTTTTCACGGGTGCGGTCAATCCAAGCCATCGCGGCGAGGGCATTGTCCCACAATTGGTTAAATAAGTATTCATCATGAGTCCAGGTGTAATATTCGGAGTAGAGAATTAACCACAATGGGGTGGCATCGACTGTTCCATAATAGGGGGTATGGGGAATTTCTCCACACCGTGCCATTTCCCCAGAGCGCAGTTCATGGAGAATTTTGCCGGGTGCTTCCTCTCGCCAGGAATCATCTACCTGACCCTGATATTCGGCTAAGGTGAGGAGAGTTTGTCGAGCAATACTGGAATCTAAAATTAAAGTTTGCCAAGCCGAAATAATGGAGTCGCGACCAAACAAGGTAGCAAACCAAGGAATCCCCGCCGAGAGAATTTTGCCTTCACCGGAGGTTTGACCGAGTAAATAAATATCTTTTTCCGCCCGTTCAATAATTTGATTTAAGGCTCGGTTATCGGTGCAAATATGAGTAATTTCCTTTTGCCATTGTTGTTGTTCATTGACTTCAGAACCATGGGCTTGTTTCAATGTCATAGGCGCACTGACGATTGAGGCGGGTTTATTGCTAAGCATCGGCTGTAAGCGATACCCAATCTTTTGCGTTTCGTGGGCGTTTAAACTCAAATCCCAAAGCGCTGTATAGCCTTGGAAGCTACTGGGGAGTTGATGGCTAAATTGAATCCGTGACTCCATTAACGCTTCGTCCAAGCCTTGATACGCCAAGATCAATTCTCCGGTTTCTTCTACTAAAGATTGAATGTTATGACCGTTGGCTTTTTGCGGTAAAACTTGTCGCATCAAATGTCCGACTTGTGAACGCTTTCGTCCGCGAATTTGAAATAGGTCGGCAAAATCAGCATTGAAACTAAGACTGATTTGAAACTGAACAGGATCAGTGTTGTAATTGGTAATGGTGAGTTCTTCAAAGAGTGCCCCCTGAAGGACAATATCCCGTTGAATGCCAATGGTTTCAGCTTTCAAGTGATCCGGGAAGTAAGGATTTGAGCAGAGGACAGACAGGGCAAACCCTTGTTGAGCGGTGCTACTGAGGAGAATCGGGGCGTGTCCTTCGATTTGTAGTTCCAGGCGATTGAGAAAACGGGTATCTTTGCAGAAAAATCCCAAGCTCGCATCCACTTGTTCATTGTGACAGTTAATGTTGCCAATGGTATCCGTAATTAGGAAAAGGTCGTCTTCTTTTAAGGTGAGAGTGGGTTGTAACCGTTCCGTGCGACTACAGTGCCACTCTGGAATCGGGAGTTGTTCAGCTTCGGCAAAGGTTCTACCATCAAATTCAATGATATCAAGGGTTTCTTGGGACATGACGTTTCCTCCTACTTCATAAGTAATGCCGGGGCTTGCAAACAATCATTACCTTGTCGCTTTTCCTCAAGACTGGTTCGATAAACTGCTTCGTAGCCATCGGTCATGCGTTTGAGGTTAAAGTTTTCTTCAACGTCGGTGCGACAACGGTGACGGGAGAGATGCTGGATTTGCGAAACGGCTGTTACACATTCTTTAACTGTCTGGCAAATAAAACCGGTTTCACCGTGAGTCATGATCTCGGGGGTTGATCCCATCGCCATCGCTATCACCGGTGTGCCACAAGCGAGAGATTCAATGATGACTAGTCCAAAGGGTTCGCGCCAAGTAATGGGGAAGAGGGTCGCGATCGCGCCGCCCATCAGGGCATTTTTCTGTTCGTGGTCGGCTTCTCCCAGAAATTGAATCTGTTTGCCATCGAGATGAGGGGCAATTTCTTGGTCAAAGAAGGTTTGATCCACAGCATCGATTTTACCCGCCATTTTGAGGGGATATTGGGTTTGTTTGGCAATCTCAATGGCGAGATGCGGTCCTTTTTCTGGTGACATCCGCCCCAGAAACGCGAGATAAGGCGGATCTTGGGGTTGGGGATAAAACTGGAATTGTTGATACGCGATCGCGTTGTAAACGGTCGCGACATAATTTAATCCTAATTCCGGTCGGCGTTGCGAATTAGAAATGCTGACAAAATGTTGCTGACTATGTTGCTGGAAAATCGGTGCCATCCAACTGGGAATGATCCCATGTAAGGTGTGGACGACTGGGGTTTTGGTTAGATTCGCATAGGGAAACGCGGTGTAGCCGATATGGGAGTGAATCAGATCAAATTTTTGGGCTTGGGAAAATACTTTGCTGAGTTGCATTTGCTCATAAACATGATACTCAGCCAGAGAAAAGCCTAAGGATCGTAGGGGTTTTTCACAGCAAGGGTCTAATGTGGCGAGAGTTTCTGAGTCACCTGTGGCAAATAGAGTGACCTCGTGACCCCGTCGCACTAATTCATCTGTGAGTAAACTGACTACTAATTCTGTTCCGCCGTAAGTGGGAGGAGGCACTTTTTCCCAGAGGGGCGCAATTTGAGCAATTCTCATTACAAACCTCCTGAAACGAACAATCGAATGTTTGCAATTCCTAATCTTCGGAGTTTTTATTTTAATTTAATCTTTCCAACATCGACCTTACTCCAACCTCTGTCTGCTTTCCTAGTCGGAACTTCCCTACCGGTAGTAGGGAAAACCGACCGCTACTTACTATGTTAATTGAAAACGCGTTGCCACCACGGTTCTGAAGCCTCCTCTCCTGGATCGACAAAATCAATGGAACGCTTCACTTGCTCTAAATTCCAGCCCGTTAAATTAGAAAGGGTTTGGGCACTGCGTTCTTGACGATCGCGCACCTGTTGATAATAGTCTCTTGCTTCGCGACAATCGGCTTCTCCTTCATAAGGATGACGAATCACATATCGTCCTTGAAAAAATTCGCGGTTTGGGGTTTCTTGAAAGCGTAAATCTTGAGGATATAAATTACGGTTATAGCGCACATGCAGACGGGTCATAAACACTGAAGCATCATCCCAAAAAACACCTGCTTTTCTTAACTCTTCTTGATTGAGCGGGCGGGCTGAACAAGGGTCACAATTTCCCATATCCCAAGCATATTCTAAAAAGATCGCTTTTCCCTGATTTTGCTCCCAACTTTTTTCAAACATCGCTTGGTAAAAGTCAGGAAATTTTTCTTCTTCTTTGATATAGACGGGAATATCCACATCCGAGGGAATTTTGACGGTGCGATAGTTCGTTACTTCCGTTTGACCTTTGGGAGAAAGTAAGTAAACCAATAAGTCTTGATTCCCCTGTGCGTTCAATGTTCCTAAACGAATCGGTAACATAAAACGAGAGGATTCAAATGCCATTTGTAAGGGACGTAGTGCAGAGAATTTGTCTGGATTATAGTTGTCTAAATTGACTTTTGCGACGAAGAATTTTAAGTTTTGACGAATGTAGGGTTGTAACAGTTTGCTGGCACCATCAGGAATATTGTAGTTGTTTGTTTGTAACCAGGTTTCTAACCCGTTTGATTCGGTTGCACTGAGAATAACGATGGAATATTCTCCCACATTAAACTGTTCTTCTACAGTGACACCCAAAGCATCTGCCGATGGACTTCCCATCGCATTCGGAGCACTTGATTGTTGAGATTCTAAAGCAAAGGGACGGACCGGGCGACAGGGATTATCATCAAAATACTCTACTAAACGCGGTGCGCTAAAACTATCGATCCGTTCAATAATTTTAGGGTCTTGAACTTGCACTTGTTCCTCTTTTAAAATAACGGGAACAGGAACAACAAGGGCAAAATTTTCAAGTTCTCCTTGATAATCGTTTGCCATGGTTAAGACCATTCGCTTACCATCGCGGGCAATAATAACCTGTGAGGCTTGATTATATAAATCGCCGTCAGCTTGGGCAACATAGAAGCCACAAAAAGCAAAAGCAGCATTAACATTAAAAAGAAACGCTGCGATCGCGCTCATTAAAATCGCCAAAAATTTAAAGCTATACTGTTTCATTTTTAGTCCCTCCCAATTGATAAATTGTCCAAGCCCAATTAAATCGTTTTCCTTGCCAAATCGTATCCACAATTGGCGTTAATAAAGAGCAGAAAAATAGGGCAACAAAAGGAGCCGTCGTGAGAAAGAATTGATACTTTAGGATTAGGGTCAACAGCGCGATCGCGCTTGCCCAAATCACTCGTCCCCATTTTCCATCAGGAATGGAACGGGGATCACTGAGCATGAAAAAGGCAAATAATAATAAACTGCCACTATTTAGTTCATGCCAAAAAATATCTGCACCAAACCCCAGCCACATATTACGAATGAGAATTCCCATGCTATAAACCAGCAAAAAAACTGCGGTAGTTTCCCAACGTCCCAGCCAACTCAAAATCAAACCGCCAATACTAACAAATAATAATGCTAAGACAAAAGACTCACCCCATTGTCCTGGTGAAATCCATGCTTGATTGGTCAATCCTAAAACAGCAATAATGCCAAAATTAGCCGGATTAAAGATATGTTTACCGCGATATTTAATCAGGAATTTACTTAGGATGGCGCAAGTAGCAGCAACCCCCATTACTCCTAGAGAGTTCGTTCTTAGCAACAAACATAATCCTAAGCCAGTAATTAAGGAACTACGAGAAATGACTTCTACATTTTCCTGCTTTTTAATTAAGAAATTGGCAAGATATTGTACACTCAAACTAACCGTAAGAGCAGTCATTATAATGGGCAAGTTTATGGCGAAGTCAAAGCTATAGCTGATTAGTCCTAAACTTAAGAATCCAGTTAATGCTAAAACTTGTAAATCTCGCAAATCAATTTTTAATTGCGGTATTTGCTTCATTACTAATCCACTCAGTAATTTTAATTGACTTGATTGAATTAATAGAAGCAAATTTTTATCATAGGTTCCCTTTGAAACCAGTACATTTTTAGACAAGCATTTTGATGACTGTCACGGCATTAGCAGTATTGCTTGCTACCTCAAAAATACATTTTAAGAGTTTTTTAAATTGTAATATTTTTTAATATGATGCTAAATTTTTATAACTTTTGTGGCTTGAGCAAAAAAAGTAGGTTAAGTTTCATGACTTAACCTACAGCATGATTGGTTTCCAGATTGTTTTTCTCATAAACACACTTCTTTATTCACTATCAAGACTAACGGCACCAGCACCGCTTGCGATGAGTAAGAGTAACCCACCAATTAACCCTAAATTTTTAAAGAAAGCAATGCTCTCTTCTGGATTAACCCAAAAGTCATGAAAAATCAGGGTTGTGGGAATGAGAAAAATAAGGAGAATAACGGCTCCCCATTGCACCTTAAATCCCAGTAAAAGGGAAATAGCACCCACTAATTGGAAAATAATGTTTCCTGCTAGTAAGACAGTTGGAATGGGTAAGCCCATTTCTGCCATTCTGGCTTGGGTTTCACTAAAGGTACTCAGGTTGCCAATTGCACCATTAAAGAAAATTAAGCACAGACAAATGCGACCAAAAAGAGGAAGATAACTCATTAATCAGCAAGTTTGAGACACTAAACTATATTTTCAGATTACCTTAACGTTAAAGACAAAACTGACCCGTGATCAAATCTATTTATCTTAAGTTAGTGACAGACGCGATCGCGCTTTATTGAGCAATACAGAGACTATGTAATGCACCCGCTACTTTGAAACCATAACCATTAGATCATATTCTAATCGCGCAGGATTAAACTGACTGGGATAGTTTCCAATATTCAGCATCTTCTGCATCTAAATCCGCTTCAATTTTATTACGATTGGCGTGATAATAGGCTAAAGCAGCATACACTTGAGCAAGGGTAAGATGACTCAAACGACGAGCAATTTCTTCAGCACTTGCACCTTGTTTGTAGAGAACCACTACTCGACGGACAGATGTTTTTGTCCCTGTAATCATCGGGCGACCTTTACCAACATCTGAGGAAGTTGTAACTAATGTACCAATATCAGTCGTAGCAGACATCATTGAGTTAACAGTAACAGGTTATTTTCTCTAGCCTATCATTGAAGGAAGAAGAGGAAGCGCGATCGACGCGGAGCGTCGCTGAGCTTTGCTCAATCGCGCCTTCTATTTACTATTCATAACTTTTTCGATCAATTCGTTATAATTTAGGAAGGTTAGAATTAAATGTTATTTAAAGATGAGTAACAAGCTAAGCAAGAAGCAAAAAACTAAAACAATTGGTGAACGTTTAGCAGAGGAAGAGATTATCTTTGGGGAAGGAGATATTAATTTATCAGAACGTGAAACGCGCAAAGCAAATGCTCATAAAGCGGTGAACAAACGTCATCGATCCGATTAATGTGAATGGATCAATTAGCATTAATAGACGCGGGTCCGTTAATTTCTTTTTATAACAAGCGGGACAAATATCACAAGCAGATTATCGAATTTTTTCGAGATACCTCTATTACTCAGCTAGTTACAACAGATGCTTGCATTGCTGAAGTAATGTATAGCTTAGGGCAAATTAAGGGACAGTCTCATCAGCTACAAGCTCAATTTTCTCGACATATTAATAAAGAAATTTGGCATCGAGAACCTTTAATACAGGAAGATTTTTTAAGAATCGCTGATTTATTCCAAAGATATAATAATGTTCCTGCTGATTTTGCTGATTTATCACTGGTTGTTATTTCTGAACGGCTTGATATTTATCAGATCGTAACTTTAGATAGCGACTTTGATATTTATAGGAGATTTGATCAATCTACACATTCCTTCGTTCGG
Source organism: Cyanobacteria bacterium GSL.Bin1 (assembly GCA_009909085.1). NCBI lineage: Bacteria > Bacillati > Cyanobacteriota > Cyanobacteria bacterium GSL.Bin1. Next base: position 19,303 of record JAAANX010000093.1, read on the forward strand.
ATCTTCTATCCCAATTCTGAAGTATAGCAGTTCCTAAGCGGGTGAGGTACAAAATTATCGGTTTCGGGAATAGGGAATAGGGAACAGGGAATAAAGGATGTACTTCATGAGAATAAGAATTGCTATATAATTTTTTTTCCATCCATAGCGTTTATTTTGATTTTGTAAAAAAATCTTTTCAAGTAACGCTTTTTCTGATCGTAAATTTAAGCCATGAAGATGCAATATTTTGAAGACACAGATACGCTCTACATTGAGTTTCGGAGCAATGATATCGTAGAAACGAAAAACCTTGATGAAAATACACTTCTCGATCTGGATTCTCAAGGAAATATTTGTGCAATTACTTTTGAACACGCGAGCACGAATACTGATTTGCAACGAGTTACGGTTGAAGGAATTGATGTATCTTCTAATCTCGGATAATAATTGTAAACAGGCATTCATAATTACTGAGATTTAAAGAGGAAGGGCGTTGCTGAGTTTCCCTCAATCGCGCATTTCATTCCCTGTTCAGACCTTTTTCGATCAACTCGTTATAATTTTAAAAAGTTTAGAATAAAACGCTACTTTCCAGCATCACTGCTTGATCCAAGTGCATTACTTTTATGACACTAGACCGTATTACTAGCGATCCTAACCGTATGAACGGTCAACCTTGCATTCGTCATCTCCGCCTAACGGTGCGCCGAGTGCTGGAATTAATTGCAACCTACCCTGACCGTCAAGAACTGTTTCAAGAGTTTCCTGAGTTAGAAGAGGAAGACATCCAACAAGCACTCATTTTTGCCTCTTCCTACTTGGATGATTATATTATGGAATTACCTAAAAGTAATGAGACTGCTGCTTGATCAGGGCTTACCTCGCTCTGCTGCAACTCAACTCTCTGAAGCTGGAATCAATACAATTCATGTTGCTGAAATCGGTTTGTCAGCAGCAGATGATCAAGACATCCTCCAGAAAGCAAAAGATGATAATCGAGTTGTTATTACCCTTGATGCAGACTTTCATGCTCTATTAGCTCTCAGTGGCGCCGATTCTCCTTCTGTAATTCGCATCCGAATTGAAAGATTACGTGCTCAAGAATTAACCAATTTGCTCTTAACGGTGATTAGTGAGTTTGTCGAATATCTAGAACAAGGTGTTGTGATAACAGTGGAACTGAGTCGAGTTCGTATGCGTCACCTCCCACTGGTAACAGATAGCTAGAATAATGAACAATCGCGCTCTATTTAGCTAAGCCAACTGATCTGCTCCTTTGCCATAATATATTGTAAGCAGCCATTCATTTATTAATGAGTCTTTAGGAATGACGTTACAAGAGATTCTTCAATCCCTAGAAACTTTATCTGAAGAAGAGCAAGACATCTTATTGGAAATTTTACGTCAGAGACGAAATCCCACTCAGAAATATTCACTCATTCATTCTTTACGGGGAAAATATGCTGATGTAACGACTAGTAGTGATGAGTTTGCTGCTAGAAAAGAACGAGAAATTGATTGGGAAAATCGCAACAGATGAATGTTGTTTTAGATGCTTGTGCTGTAATTGCCTTCTTTCGGGATGAAGTTGGTGCTGAAATTGTAGAAGATTCTTTTCTGGATGAACGATCAACTTGTCTAATTCATAGCATCAATTTATGTGAGGTATATTATGATTTTTTGCGAATGAGTGGAGAAGAGGCAGCACAAAGTATGGTTCGAGATTTACAAGGACTTGGAGTAATAATTCGTAATGATTTAACAATTGACTTTTGGCAACAAGCTGGTCAATATAAAGCAGTAATTAAAAGGATTTCTCTTGCTGATTGCTTTGCTCTCACTTTAGCTAATCAAGAAAGTGCAACTCTGCTAACTTCTGACCGCAAAGAGTTTGAACCGATTATTCCCCTCAATATCTGTCAGATTCATTTTATTCGTTAAATTCCAGTAAGTGCAAACTTGAACAATAAAAGAAAAACTTTATCGTCACTTTATATTCCAAGATTACATTCGAGTTGTTCACTTGTCATTGATTGTGTTGCAATATATTTAATAGGACGACGGGAAGACTTTTGAATCTTTCCCAGTTTTTCTGCTTCTTTCAACCAGTCACCCACTAACTTTTTCGGTAAGTTAAATTTTTCTGCAACCTCATCTCTTGTATGTTCTAATTTTAGTGCTTCTTCAAAATATGGTAGTAATACTGGTTGACTGACATAACTTCTGAAACTCCTATTCTATCCTAGGTTGGGTTTCGTTCTCTCAACCCACCCTACTATTAGATCGCTAATTGCTTTTGATATGCTGCAAAATATTATCTTTAGTTTTTTGATAATACTTGATTAATTTCTGTAAATTTTTAACTTTTTCTTTCGACACTTCAGTATCTGCTTGGTCTTCAAATTCGCGTATGCTTTGTTTAAGAGAGTTAACGATTTCCTTAGCTTGATTAATCTTTGCTTGCTCTTTTATGAATATGTTTATTGAAATAACTTGTATTTTTGCACATTCATAAAGAACGACCTCAGGATTTTGAATTAAAGAAGCTATTCCTAATCCACTAGCCCCTCCCAAAATTGCACCGCCTCCTACAATAACTGTAAAGCCACCAGCCATTCCAAAACCTCCTGCAGCAAGAGCTCCACCTCCTAGTGCTGCTAAACCAGAGCTTACGGCAGCAGCCCCACTTAAACCCGCTGCTGCAAAGATAGGAGCGATAGCAGTAGCAGCAAACCCTCCAGTTACCGCAATAGCAGCAGCACCACCTAAAGCTAACATTAGAGATTTCTGTTTATTGCCAGAAGCATTATATATATTCTCGAAAGCGGACTTCAGGCACTTCTTATAATGCAACGTTTTTTCTGCGCCCAAACCTAACATTGTACCTATATCACAGAGTTCACTTTCCCAATCAGATTTATTAACTTTTAAGCCTTTCCATCTATCTTTTTGGGCTTGGGTAGAATCTGGAAAAGGTGTATATGGAATAAAACTAATAAGTTCCAAAATCATTATCCGAGATTTAGTAAAGAATAATTGATTTTCACGGAATTTATCCAGATCTGCTCTAAGTTCTTGAAAAGTTGTTTTAACTGTGTAGCTTGAATGACCTTCAGAAGATTTAAGCAAATTATTATAGTGACTAACCCATTGATAACGCCAATCCCGCTTTTTACCCTTTTTATCCTCATTAGAAGTCTTTAAGATATCTTCTAGAAGAAGCTGATATTTAAGACTACCCATTAAAGCAGTTTCAAAAGCATCAAAAGAAAACTCATCAGGAATCATTTTTCTAACCCCTTTTCAATTCACAATCCTAAAATAATCCAATTTTTTACTGAGGAGATATTTGCTTAACAATTTGTTGTGACTTAAAAAATAATTTAAACTGATATTAGTCATTAAAGGCAAGCACAGTCTCTATATCATCAGATTGCCGTTTCCCAACCTATGACAACCGCGCTATCGTGAAAAATAAAGAACAAGTAAGCAGTCAATAACGGTATGACAACGACAGCGACAAAACCCAATCCTCTACTGATTGGCGAAGGATTACCCCCCTTCCCCGAAATTGAACCGCAGCATGTGGTGAGTGGGATCCAACAACTGTTAGCGGAACTCGATACCCAACTGACGGAATTAGAACAAACCGTTCAACCCACTTGGGAAGGCGTAGTTGACCCCCTGACGGAAATTGAAGAACGCTTAACTTGGAGTTGGGGCATTGTTAGCCACCTCATGGGCGTGAAAAATAGCCAAGACTTGCGGGAAGCCTACGAAACGGTGCAACCTGAGGTGGTGCGCTTTATTAATAAGCTGAATCAAAGTAAGCCCATTTATGAGGCATTTAAGGCGCTGCGCCATAGTGAAGAGTGGAATCGTCTGGATGATGCTCAAAAACGGATTGTGGAGTCTTCTTTGCAAGATGCAGAACTCTCTGGTGTGGGCTTAGAAGGGAAAACCAAGGAACGGTTTAATGCGATTCAATTGGAGTTAGCAGACCTTTCTACCCAATTCTCCAATCATGTGCTGGATGCCACGAAAGCCTTTAAGCTGAAACTGACGACCCCCGAAGAAGTGGCAGGTTTACCCCAAAGTGCGCTTAATTTAGCCGCACAAACCGCCCGTCAAGAGGGAGAAGAGAAGGCAACGGCGGAAAAGGGTCCTTGGGTGATTACCCTTGATTTTCCTAGTTTTGTGCCTTTTCTCAAACATAGCCAACGGCGAGACTTGCGGGAAAAAGTCTATCGGGCGTTTATTACTCGCGCTTCTAGTGGTGACTTAGACAACCAACCGATTATTCAGCGCATTCTGACGTTACGGAAAGAGAAAGCCCATATTCTCGGTTTTGAAAACTATGCCCGCTTGAGTTTAGCACGAAAAATGGCACCGAGTGTGGAAGCGGTGGAAAAACTGCTAGAGGAGTTGCGTCAGGCGAGTTACGATGCAGCGGTTGCTGAACATGAAGAATTGAAAGCCTTTGCTAAAAGTAAGGGTGCAGCCGAAGCCGATGACTTGAAACATTGGGATATGCAGTATTGGGCGGAACGTCAACGGGAAGAAAAGTTTGCGTTTAACGCGGAAGAGTTACGTCCTTATTTCCCGTTACCGCAAGTGTTAAATGGCTTGTTTAGCATTACGCAACATCTCTTTGGTGTGACGATTACTGCTGCGGATGGAGAAGCCCCAGTTTGGCATGAGGATGTCCGCTATTTTCGCATTCAAGATGACAACGGACACCCCATTGCCCATTTCTATCTTGATCCCTTTTCTCGCCCTGCGGAAAAACGCGGTGGCGCGTGGATGGATGAATGTATCAACCGTCGGAAAATGAAAGCGAGTAATGGGGATGAAAGCACCCGTCTACCGGTTGCATATCTCACTTGCAACCAAACCCCACCGGTGGATGGTCAACCCAGTTTAATGACATTTGAAGAAGTGGAAACCCTCTTCCATGAGTTTGGACATGGCTTGCAGCATATGTTGACGCAAGTGGATTATCCGGGCGCTGCTGGGATTAATAATGTGGAATGGGATGCAGTGGAGTTACCGAGTCAGTTTATGGAAAACTGGTGTTATCATCGCCCGACATTATTCTCGATGGCGAAACATTACGAAACGGGCGAACCGTTACCGGAAGAATATTATCAGAAACTGTTGGCAGCGCGGACTTATCGCAGTGGTTCCATGATGTTACGACAACTGCACTTTAGTTTCCTCGATTTGGAACTGCACGCCCATTATGATCCAGATGGTAACGAAACTGCTTTTGATGTGCGCGATCGCGTTGCCGAGACCACCACTATCATGCGTCCCCTTCCCGAAGATGCTTTCTTATGTAGCTTTGGTCATATCTTTGCCGGTGGCTATGCAGCCGGGTATTATAGCTATAAATGGGCAGAAGTCCTCAGTGCCGATGCTTTTGCTGCCTTTGAAGAAGCTGGTCTCGATGATGATATGGCACTTGCCAAAGTCGGGAAACAATTCCGTGATACCGTTTTAGCCTTAGGCGGATCCCTTCATCCTATGTCTGTTTTCAAAGAATTCCGTGGTCGCGAACCGCAAACGGAACCCTTATTAAGACACAGTGGTTTAACCCCGGCCACTTAATCTTCTCTCCCCCTTCACCACCAGCTTAAAACGCAATTTTTCTACATAAGAAGAGCACTCTGGTGGTGATATCCTAGACTTACCCGACATAATTTAATACGATCATAAAATCATGAGTGTAATTAGCGAAGTTATCCTCAAAGCTGACGACGAACTGCGTTATCCCACCAGTGGCGAACTGAAAGGAATCGAAGAATTCCTCAAAACTGGTGAACAAAGAGTACAAATCGCGCAAACTTTAGCTGAAAACGAAAAGAAAATTGTTGACCAAGCCAGTAAACAACTCTGGAAACTGCATCCCGAATATATTGCCCCAGGTGGAAATGCTTTTGGATCTCGGGAACGTTCCCTTTGCATCCGAGATTACGGTTGGTATTTGCGTCTCATCACTTATGGCATTATTGCTGGGGATAAACAGCCCATCGAAAGTATTGGTTTAGTGGGAGTCCGGGAAATGTATAATGCCCTTGATGTTCCGGTTCCTGGTATGGCAGATGCGATTAAGTGTCTCAAAGAGGCGTCTCTCGGCTTACTCAGTGACGAAGAAGCACAAGAAGCGGGTCCCTACTTCGACTATATTATCCAAGCGATGTCTTAAGGAATTATCAATCCTGATCAGGAGACGCATTCGTCACGAGTGCGTCTCTTTTTTGTTCAGAAACTGGCTCGATCAATATGCGCAAAATTCCTTTGGTTTCTTTTATTTTACTCCTACTGGCTTGTGCCGTTTTTGGCTGGGTTCTTTCCACTGCCACTGAAGCTTTTTGGGTTTGGCTCATTGCCGGCAGTTTTTTATTACTCATGGATGCTGGATTAACCGCTCCTTTAACCTTAATTGAAATCTTTTTTGGCAGTTGGTTAACCTCTGATAAACGAGCATTTGTGACGGTTTTAATCTTTGCCTTTGGGTTTGTTTTCGCCATTACTTGGATTCATATTTTTGCCCGGGTGCTGGTGTTACTAGCGGCAGGAACCTTATTTCGTTTAGATTTACAACGGGCAAAATTTCGGCGTTGGCAAGCCTTAACTATTTTATTATTAACTTGTGTTGTGGGTTACGCGATTGGAATTTTTACTCACGAGCTTTTCGCTTGAGATCAACCCATTTTTTTGCTTCTCGTATCGCTTGCACTCGGCTTTTAGCCGCTGGTGTTGTCATTGCCCAACCATACTCATATCCCACCCAGGCTGAATACGTAATCAGATCTTCTTCTTCATCAATACAAATTTCGATGGTAAAACCATGATAGGCAAACGCAAGCACTTTTTTAGGGTAGTGGGGATCAAGAATAATGGTCATTATTTTACGAAATATCTAAATTAAATTGATGTAGGGTGTGTGTATTGAGCACACCCTACCTTCACAGGCAGCCATTTCTATTGGAAATGACTAACACTCAATCGCAAGCCGCTTGAAATTTTTGGTTACCCAATTTCAGCAGCAAGATTCAACCCCATTCCGGAGTTTAAAAAAGTGTAATCTGTTGACTTAAACCTATTTTGCCTTAGCAAAATTTTCGGCAGCAAATTCCCAATTGACTACCTGGTCTAAAAAGGCGTCAATATAAGTGCCCCGCTGATTTTGATAGTCTAAATAGTAGGCATGTTCCCAAACATCCATGGTGAGGAGAGGGGTTTGTCCTTTGGTAAGCGGATTATCAGCATTGAGAGTTTTCGTAACTTGGAGTTTACCTTGATCCAGTACCAGCCAAGCCCAACCACTACCAAATTGACCGGTTCCTGCCGCTTTAAATGCTTCTTTGAATTTTTCAAAGCTACCAAAATCGGCATCAATTTTTTGGGCTAATTCCCCAGTTGGTTTACCTCCACCATTGGGTTTCATGGAGTTCCAATAAAACGTATGATTCCAAGCTTGGGCACCGGTATTAAAGATTGGTGTTTTACTTTCATCACCGGCAACCATTTTAATCACGTCTTCAATGGGTTTATTGTCTAATTCTGTTCCTTCAACCGCAGCATTATATTTACTGACATACCCCGCATGATGTTTATCGTGATGAAATTCGAGTGTGGATTTGGAAATTGCCGGTTCTAAAGCAGTGTAATCGTAAGGGAGTGGGGGTAGTTCATATCCCATGATTGGTTCGTCCTCAGTTAAGAAAAAATCTGTTCTAGGGACGATGGTAAGTCAAAATTTTTGTTAATGTAATCCCTATCCCCCCCAGGGGATTTTTTGCGCTTTCATAGCAAAGGATTGAATAAAATGCATCGTCATTGGTCGAAATTTTTAGGAAGTTATGTCTCAGCAATTGCCTGAAAATCCTAATGGAAAAAATGGCTAGAAATTTCTTTTCATCCCTCTAAAGGAAGATTTGGATACAGTTTTTATCTGATTTTTCTGCTTCAAGTGAGGAGTTGAAGTGTGATTTGGTGAAATACTCAATCAGAGGAGCATCTTGGATTTATGGCTCAGTTGAAGCAAACTGAAATCTCTTACAATTAAAGGTTGGGTCACAAATTTGAAATTAATTCTATCTAATTTTCAAAAATCCTATTTTTTATGTCTGAGTTTAGTTCATTATTTAACAGGATTGCAGAGTTAGTGCTCTGTCATTCCCCTAGCGGTGCCGAACAAGAAATTGATCGCACTCTCCTGGAAAAATTTACGGCAATTGGTGTTGAAAATTGGCAGGATGAAGCCGGAAATGTGATTGCTCGCATCCCTGGTGAAACATCAGATTCTCCCCTTGCCATTACAGCCCACAAAGACGAAATCGGAACGATTGTGAAACGAATTCGAGAAGATGGCACTTTAGAAGTCCGCCGTCTCGGCGGTTCTTTTCCTTGGGTTTATGGGGAAGGAGTCATGGATATTCTCGGCGATCGCGCTACTCTTTCCGGGATTCTTTCTTTCGGTTCTCGTCATGTTTCTCATGAATCGCCCCAAAAATCGCAACAAGAAGACCAACCCTTATTTTGGGAAAATGCTTGGGTGGAAACCAAGTGCAGTATCGAGGAACTAGAAACGGCTGGTGTGCGCCCAGGCACAAGAGTCGTGATTGGCAAACACCGCAAACAACCCTTTCGCCTCAATGAAAATTATATTGCTAGTTATACCCTAGATAATAAGGCATCTCTGACGATTCTCCTCGATTTAGCGCAACACATTAAAAATCCGCCCCAAGATGTTTATCTCATTGCTTCGGCTAAAGAAGAAATTGGCGCGATCGGTGCTTTATACTTTACTCAAAATCAACGCTTAGGAGCTTTAATTGCCTTAGAAATTATTCCCCTTGCAGCAGAATATACTTTCCAGGCGGGAGTCGCACCCGTGTTACTCTCTCAAGATAAATATGGTTTATATGATGACGGTTTGAACCAAGAGATCGTGCAAGCGGCGCAAGGCGCACAAGTTCCCCTGCAACGGGCAATTATTGATGGCTTTGGCAGTGATGGCTCAATCGCGATGAAAATGGGTCATGTCTCTCGTGCTGCCTGTTTGGGCTTTCCTACTGATAATACCCACGGTTATGAAATTGCTCACCTGAGCGCGATCGCGCACTGTACAGAGATTCTCACTTATTTTGCCAACCATGCTGTCATTTTTGTAGCCGATAAAGATTGAGAGAAATACGAGCATTGAGCCAAATTGTAACCACACCTCTTTGATTAGACACAATTGTCATGATCGCGAGTGTCATCCTACATAACTTGTCTTGTTTTGGTAATTCTTCCTATTAACCACCAGTAGGGTTTAGCTGCACAATCCCATTGAAAAAATGACGACAGTCTTTTCAATTTCCCACTCGTCATCTCTTTGCTTTTTGAGAAAGGTAAAGATGTGTTGCCAAATTCATCCAGTTTAATACAAGACTTCATTAGGATTTTGGAGGATTAATTTAAGACTCCGGTTAACTCGTTAATTCTGTCATTAGTATCAAAAAGTTATTTTTGCGTGATTTGAATTTATAATAATTTTCATTTTAATCATGTGTTTATCATGTAAAAATAAATACTCCCCTGGACCAGGGCAATCGCACTTAAATTGGGTTGACATAGTGGGCAAAATCTAAGGCAATTTTTCCGTAAAACTCCTCATTTTTGGCTGCTCAAAGGGTCATTCCAACAACTTTGGAATAATCGGATCGTAGGGATGGGTTGAAGTTGATGTCGTTGTGGTTTCCTCCAAGCTTGGGGTGACTCGTTCCCCGGAATTGAATTCCGGGTGCGGAAGGCATCTTCACTGCGTCGCTTCGCTCCTCGCTCCAGGACGCTTTCCAGCTGGGTCGGCAGGCTTGCGAGTCACCCCATTCTGCGGTCAAATCTCACAGTGGAGATGTGGTAGCCTCATGACCGAGCAACACCTTCACAACAAAGTCATTGTCCATGGCGGCTCGATCCCGTTTCTGGGTCAGACTTTGCTGGGACGGTTCACGTTTGAGTAAATTGAGCGACAAGCGGCGCCGCCGTCCTAGATTTTCAGGTCCATGACCGTTGCGAATCCGACTTTAGTCTTCTCTAAAGGTGACGTCTAATATCCAAGGCAGGCTATTTTCAATGCCCCAATGGGAGCGGATTGCCGGTGCCAACCGGGTAGCGTCAGCCGCTAAACTGGTGATGTAGAAACACACCTCGGTGGTTGTTTGGTTCCAGAGGCGTCGTTCTCGTTTGACCATCAATGTTGATTAGCTTAATCGCTAGCTCGTCAGCAAGCTGAGCCACCCAACTTAAGAAACACTCATGCAACTGCTGCGGGTTGAGCAAGGCTAAGACTCTCGAAAAGGTATCGTGGGACGGTATGCCGTTGGGCAATTCCAAAAAGGTCTCTAACCAGGTTTGCTTCGCTTTGCCATAAGTTTCAACTGCCACCAGATCGTTGGCACCAGATAGTACGGCTAGGATGGCGATCGCGACAATATTGACCAGTGAATGCTCGGGTTTGCGTTTCACTCTTGGGTCCTCCAAAGCCTTAAACTGCTCTCTCAGGATCTGTTTCAACTTCTTAGCCGTGGAGGAAGGAGAGGAGGGGGGGAGTGCAGCAAAACCGGTTGCCATAAGAGTTAAGTCTCGGTGAACTGATGATGTTATCGCCCTCGCTTCAAGCATACCCAGCTCTTCATCCATTCTCAGTCATTATTACGATGGAACTTCTCAAATTTATACAGTTGATATGAGAGATGTAAATGCTCAACTTCCTGAATTCGAGAGCCGTTTGTGGGTTATTTACAAGCCCTTGGATGCGTTAATAAATGTTTCGGAGGTTTCTGGTAGCAGTTTATAATCTCTAACTAATCATCTATATCCCATGCATGAACCAAGCAAACCGACGCTCAACTCTCCATACCTTGGTTAGATGAATCATTTATGGGTTATTGGTTCAAAACGACCAAAAGACTGAAGTTGAGAAAACTATGGGTCTCAGGTTAAGACAGGGTTTAATTTCAAATTTAATACTGGGCGATGCTAAATTTGACTTAATCTGATATTACTAGAAGAAGCGATTTACTTAGACCAATCACTAACGGTTTACCTTAAGCATTTAAGATCATCCAACAACTGTTATTCTTCCTCAACTGCAATGTCTACCCTTGTCATCGTTGAATCACCAACCAAAGCTCGTACCATCCGTAAATACCTACCAAACGACTATCGTGTTGAGGCATCGATGGGTCATGTGCGGGACTTACCTTCCTCTGCTAAAGAAGTCCCGGCAAAAATTAAAGGCGAAAGCTGGGCGCGCTTAGGTGTCAATGTTGAAGAAGGATTTAAACCGGTTTATGTGGTTCCTAGCGACAAGAAAAAAGTGGTTAAAGAGCTGAAAGCAGCGCTCAAAGAAGCCGATGAACTGATTCTGGCTACAGACGAAGATCGAGAAGGAGAAAGCATTTCTTGGCACTTGAAAGAACTGCTGAATCCGAAAGTACCGACAAAGCGAATGGTATTTCATGAAATTACTCGAGAAGCCATTCAAGAAGCCCTACAGCATTGTCGGGAGGTCAACAATGATCTAGTAGAAGCGCAAGAAACCCGACGTATTCTTGACCGCTTATATGGTTATACCCTCTCCCCCTTACTCTGGAAAAAAGTTGCGCGTGGACTCTCTGCCGGACGCGTCCAATCTGTTGCCGTGCGCCTGATTGTTGAGAAAGAACGGGAACGTCGTGCCTTCAAAAGTGGAAGCTACTGGGATTTAAAAGCCACTTTAGAAAAAGAAAAGAGCCAGTTCGAAGCCAAACTGACGACTCTCGGCGGGAAAAAACTGGCAACGGGTAGTGACTTTGACCCAAAAACTGGAAAAATTGCGAAAGGACGGGATGTGGTTTTACTCAACGAGGCGGATGCGAATGCTCTCAGAGACCGTCTTAATGATAAGCAATGGACCGTCAAACAAGTTGAAGAACGTCCCACTACGCGGAAACCTTCTCCTCCGTTTACCACTTCTACCCTACAACAAGAAGCGAACCGGAAGCTAAAAATTTCGGCGCGGGATACCATGCGGACAGCGCAAAGTCTGTATGAAAACGGCTATATTACCTATATGCGGACAGACTCGGTACACTTATCAGAACAAGCGATTAGTGCCGCTAGGAATTGTGTCACCGAAAAGTATGGCAAAGAATACTTGAGTCCGAAACCGCGTCAATACAGCACCAAAAGTAAAGGGGCTCAAGAAGCCCACGAAGCGATTCGTCCAGCAGGAGAAAGCTTTCGCTCTCCCCAAGAAACAGGGCTGCAAGGACGAGAACTTGCCCTTTACGACCTGATTTGGAAGCGCACCGTGGCGTGCCAAATGGCGAATGCCAAGTTAACCCAAATTACGGTTCAGTTGACAGTAGAAGATGCAGAATTTCGTTCTAGTGGAAAACGGATTGATTTTCCTGGATTCTTTAGGGCTTATGTCGAAGGGTCCGATGATCCCGAAGCGGCTTTAGAAAACCAAGAAGTCATCCTACCGAATTTGCAAGAAGGGGATCATCCTGACTGTAAAAAACTAGAGTCTCTCGGGCACGAAACCCAACCACCTGCTCGCTATACAGAAGCTTCTTTAGTGAAAACGCTTGAAAGTGAAGGGATTGGGCGACCCAGTACCTATGCCAGTATTATTAGTACGATTATGGACCGGGGCTATGTGCAAATGCGAGGGAATGCCCTGACGCCAACCTTTACCGCATTTGCTGTTACGAGTCTCTTAGAACAGTACTTTGCTGAATTAGTTGATCCTCATTTTACTGCCCGCATGGAAGAAACCCTTGACCATATTGCAACGGGAGAAACCGATTCCACACCTTATTTAGAACAATTTTATTCCGGAGATAAAGGACTGAATACCCTCGTTCAAGAAAAAGAAGACGAGATTGATCCCGACAGTGCCAAAGCGGTCAACTTAGATAATATTGACGCCCGCATCAAAATTGGGTATTTCGGTCCTTACTTAGAAACTGAAAATGATGATGGGGTAGTGAAAGCGTCAATTCCCCAAGATTTAACCCCTGCCGATCTCAATCCGGAACAGGTGGAAGTCTTACTGCGCCAAAAAACTGAGGGACCGGATCAAGTAGGAATTCACCCCGAAACCGGGGATCCGATTTTTATTAAAATTGGTCGCTATGGTCCTTATGTGGAATTGGGAGAAGAAACGGAAGGGAATAAGAAACCTAAACGGTGTTCTCTCCCGAAAGGAACTAAACCGGAAGATGTCACCCTCGATATGGCAGTGAAATTATTATCTCTGCCGCGGTTGTTGGGAGAACATCCTAGTACGGGGGCCCCCGTGAAAGCTGCCATTGGTCCCTTTGGTCCTTATGTCGTGCATGACCAAGGGAAAGAAGGGAAAGACTATCGTTCTTTGAAAAAAGAGGATGATGTGTTAACGATTGGGCTCGATCGCGCGATCGAGCTTCTTTCTCAACCTAAGAAAGGGCGTCGGGGAAGTCAAAAAGAGTTGATTAAAGAATTAGGGAATCATCCTGATAACGAGAAGCCTGTTAAATTATATAAGGGACCTCATGGTCCCTACATCAATCATGGTCGGAAAAACGTCGGTCTTCCCGAAGGAGAATCCCCCAATAATATAACCTTAGAACGAGCTGTAGAACTTCTCGCTGAAAAAAGCAAGAGTAAAACCAAAAGCACAAGTAGCAGTAGTAAAACGACCCGTAAAACTAAAACAGCAACTAAGAAAACAACAGCAACTAAAAAAAGTACGAGTAGCAAAGCTTCTACTAGCAAAACTTCTAGTCCTTCAACTAAAACAACTCGCAAGAAAAAAGCAGAATAGCAATTAACAATTAATTGATGATTATTCGTACTCCGAAGCCTTGGCATAATGAAAAGACCCCAATCACCTCAAAACCGTTATATTTTAATCGACGTCATTTTATTAAAAGTTTGATTGGCGTTAGCTTAGGTGCAACCAGCCTTTCTCTAGCAGGTTGTCAAAACTCTAAATCACAAAAAGGATTGCAAGAAACTTTAAATCAACCGAAGATTTCTCCCTTAACTAAAAATCCCAAGTTTGCTTCGGTAGAACGTCCAATTACTGATGAAACTCTAGCGGGAAGTTATAACAATTTTTACGAATTTGGTGGGAATAAATCGATTTGGTCAAATGCCCAAAAGTTACCAACAGAAAACTGGAAAGTAGAAGTAACAGGCTTAGTTAAAAATCCGCAAACCTATGACCTCGATGACATCAAAAAGCGTTTTCCTATTGAAGAACGGATCTATCGCTTTCGCTGTGTTGAAGCCTGGTCAATGGTACTCCCTTGGGTGGGATTCCCGATGAAAGAATTGATCAAAGCGGTTGAACCAACTTCTCAAGCGAAGTTTGTACGCTTTACATCTTTTTATGATGAAAATGTAATGCCGGGTCCAACTTTGCATTTTGGCGCGTTACCCTGGCCCTATACTGAGGGATTACGGATAGAAGAAATGGCGAATGAACTTGCTTTCTTTGCGATTGGGATTTATGGGGAAGAACTCCCCAAACAACATGGCGCACCGATCCGAGCCGTTTTACCCTGGAAGTATGGATTTAAGGGGGCAAAATCCATTGTAAAAGTTGACTTTCTTGCCGAACAACCAAAAACTTATTGGAATCAACTGGTTCCTGATGAATACGGGTTTATTGCTAATGTGAACCCCAATGTTCCTCATCCCCGTTGGTCACAAGCAACTGAGAAGTTTATTAGTGAAGGACCCGATTTATCTTGGGAGATTAAAGAAACCCAACTCTATAACGGCTATCAGGAATATGTCGCGAGGCTTTATTAGTGGGACTGAAAAAATAAAGTTCTTACCGTACTGACTGATGGGAAGGGTTGACTAAAACTAACCCCCGCGTTTTCCCAGAAACCCGATCTATGGTCTGAGTCGCACGCCAAAGCTCTTCCACCTCAACCCAAACCGGAGGGTATTTATAGCGAGCCACGTCTAAAATGAGCACGCGATCGCTGCTTTGATGATAGGCAGCAAGGGGAGAAATATGTCCTCCTCGTTCTTGCTCAATCGTACTTCTTAAATAATTGACCAGAACAAAGTTATTCTCTTGTTCCAAATTTTCTACAATCAGCCGACGAAACTCTGCTAACGTTAGGTCTTCACCATGATGCACTTGTGCTTGGACCGGATAACTTTCAAGGAGTTGTGCCAACTGTTTGAGCGTCATGCCCATTCTGGAAACGGTTTCGGCAGTGATGACTGCTTCTGTATTGGGATGATCAAAGAAGTTGTCTTGGGTAAACAGACGAAAACTACCATACTCTGGAGCAATGGGAGCAGAAAGCTCCAAAGCATTGAGAACCATCACTATACTCGCCACACCGCAATAGGCGAGATTATCCTGAGTCACAAAATGCAACATCAGAGGAAGATAATCTGTTCTCGCCTCACTCTTGAAAAGATAAGTTTCCCCCTGCTTGGAGTTTAAATGAATCAAGTTTTCACTGAGGGCAAGGGTTTGAGCAAGTTGTTTTCCCGTATGTAAGCAGACCGTAAAAACAAAAGCTTGGAGGAAAATCAGGAAAAAATACTGTGGTGCAAAGCGTTTTTTCATTGCCTTTGACTCAAAATAGTAGGGGAGCTTAGAAGAGAGTGATTTTCTGCTGTTTTAGTGAAACGGATTATGCCCTTTACCAGAGGTTCCTTGCCCACTAGGGATATTGATAGATGGCAGTGAGGAACAAACAAGGCAGATTGGTTGATTGGCGATCAACGTTACTTGACTTTATAGTAAACCCCGATACCGAATAAACAGTAAAACAACAGCCCAAGAACCGAGTGCCACTTTCAAGGCAACCAAGATATTGAGTAAAGGAATAACACCCCCACTCAAAAGCATTCCCACTTCTCCTTGCGGGAGTTCCCAACCCACTAATGTGAGGACGGCTAATCCAATAAAAATCAGCACTGAGACCTTTTCCAAGGTTGCCGCGCGCCATTGTTGATAAATGGCTTCCATCCACTGAGAATTGGAAGTAATTGCAACTAAACCAATTGCCGTTCCGCCAGCCACTCCTGCTGCAAATCCGCCACCCGGGCTGAGATGACCGCGAATTGCCAGTTCAATACTCACTAAAGCAGCAATGGTAGCGCCGAGACGGGCTAAGACAACTGAGGGGTGATCGTTAAATTGATCAACGGTTTCCGTGGGCTGTTCATTGGCGAGGAGAAAACGTGCTCCTAAAATCGCGATGGTGAACACCACAACTTCAAAAATTGTGTCATAAAGCCGATTTCTAAAAATAATCCCAGACACGGTATTCGAGACCCCACTTTCGGCAACAATCGATTCGACAATTGCCATTTCTTCCCATTCTGCTGCTGGATTAGGCATCACCAGCATCTTGATAAAGATCGCGAATCCCGCGACAGCATAAACCCATTTCATTAGTGCTTCTCCTCTTCGTTGACAACAGGGATATAGGTGACAGTTGTATCTGGAAAGACCAATTCTTCTTGGATGATTTCAAAGAGGCGACGCACACGTACAGCCGTATAATAAGTTTGCTTCATATCGAGAACTGCTGTTCGATTCTGATACCGACTTTCTTCCTGTTGACGAGTGGTACAAGTCGCGTGAACTTCTTTTTCTTGTAAGGCGGCTTCTAACGCTTCCAGATGGGGATACTCAAAAATTTCTAAACGCAAATGATAGCGATGAATGACCTTTCTCATTTTGGCAATGAGTTCTGGGAAATAATCCTCGGTTTCCCCCTCACCTTGCAAGATTCCGAGGCGCATGACCAAAGAAGAACGAACTGCCACGACATACAATGTAATCGCCAACATTGTCCCCACTAATGCTTCGGTTAACGCCACATCCGCCGCCCCTAACACCGCATAAACCAAAGCGGCGACTGCCCCTAAAATTGCGCGTATGACCAAAGCTTGATAAGGATTAACTTGCAAGACTAATGTCAAGGCAGCTAACGGGAGTAACGCGACAATGATGTAAATATAATTATCCATCTTGATTGCCCTCATCACTAGAACAGTACGCTAAAACATAACCCAGTACTGTATTCCAAATTGCCAAGGAAATAATAGCTAGGAGTAACAGAGGCCATTCGCCGGGGATTTTGAGGAGTAAGCCGATGATAATACTCATTGACCCCAAGGTATCGGCAACAGAGAGACTGTGCAGTTTAAATAAAACGGAACGATTGCCAATCAGGGGGAAGGTTCCCCAAAACCAAAAGACAATACCGACCAAAATTAGGGAATAACTCAAGAAATCTATCATATTGTGTTTAACCGTTTGATTAAATGGGCAAGTAGCATTAACCCGGCGTTACCAACACTGAGGATAATGACGGCAACAACGCCAATCGACCAGTCATCGCGCAAAACGGAAACAAATAAAATCATAATGGAGGTTTTGGTGGCAATGCTGGCGAAGGCAAGCATTTTTTGCCAGATATCTTGATCTTGGCAAGCTTCATAAATGGGAATTAGTAAAGCTAAGATCATCGCAATTAAAATCGAATCCATTTTTGATTAGTCCTTTGTCTTCTGTTATTGGTCATTTGTTATTTATAATTACCCTTTGATGGGAGTTAACGAAGACGTTTCCGTCGAATTCGGTGAACTTCATACCAGCCTCGTTGATGATATTTCAAAACAATGGTTTTGGGCGTAAAGGTGATGAGAAAAATGTCCAGAAAAATTAGTCCGGGGGTGCGTTGGGGTTTGACTCTTTCTCTAACAATTTCTTCTTCGTCATGGGGGAGTAACATGATTTGAATGGCTTCAAAATAGGCTTGAGGAATCGCAATTAGAATTTCCCACAATACCCGCAACCATTCTTTGATTGGTTCCGGCGAGGTCCAACGACAGGGTAGTAACACCGCGATCGCGATCCCGATCATAATATTGGCTACACTAAAATCGGCAGTGAGTAAAAACCAAATCGCTAAACGCAGAATTATATTAAGATAGGCGATCGCGTCCATAAGCTCCAAAATAGTAAAATTAACATCAAAGCCATGATTCCAATTAGATGATCAAATGCCTCAATTTTATGGGACAATTTAATCGTTGATTTTTTAAAGAGAAAAAGATAGGCTAGCCAACCGAGAACAATGGTCAGGAGGGGTTTAATAATATTTTTGATCGTATACGCTTCGTAATAAAAAACATTGGCTGCCACTAGCCCACCCAACAAAACCACCATTGCTGACCAAAATCCCCATTTTAAGTTGCTTGTTTCGGATGTCGGTTGATGGGGTAAGAAGATGAATTTGGCAAAGGAAATGGCAGTGCCTAAAGCAGCAATATTCATCCCAATCACTTGCCAGGGTAAGAAATTTTTACTAGTTAAAACCTTCGCCCCAAAACCCGATAGGAGAGGAAAGCCAGAGATCGAGAAACTGGCAATCACCAAGGCAATCCAAATCTCAGTGCGAATCGGCTGCTGCTGTAAGGCTTTAAAGTTTCGACTCGGCAAACGCCCCGCAATTAAAAATAAAGCGGACTTCACTAACCCATGCGTGAGGGCATAAAACCCGCCCACTGCAGGGGCAGCCAGGACAAAACCCAACTGAGAAATGGTATGGAAGGCAAGCATCCGTTTGCTATCTTTTTCAAAAACGGCATAACCAACCCCGAGAAGGGCAGTGCCAACGCCGAAAAAACGGACAATGGGATCGAGTTCCTCAATCATCAGCGCACAGCGCACCAGTGGAAATACCCCCGCTTTGACCACGACTCCTGACAGCATCGCGGAGACGGGCGTTTCCGATTCGGAATGCGTCAGGGGTAACCATAAGCCGGATACAAAAATGCCGCCTTTGACCAAAAGCCCGAGAAAAATCAGCGCGATCGCGTCGGGCGGCGATCCCTCCAAACCGGCAAAACTAAAGGACTGATGGACTTGATAAACCAGTACTGCCCCCACCAAATAAAACAGCATGGCGGTATTACTGACAAAGAGATAGCGTAAGCCCACCCAAACGGCGCGATCGCTGCGGGGATAGGCAATCAACAAAAAGGCAGCAATACTAATCACCTCTAAGGCAACATAGAGACTGATAAAATCAGCACAAATAAACGTCGCATTGACGCTGCCATGCAGAATCACCAACTGCATAAAAAAGAACGCCGATTTCTCACTGGGCCAACAGTAAAAAATGACGGCAAGGGTAACAATGGCATTGGTGAGAATGAAAAAGCTACTCAGTTGATCGGCAATTAAGGTAACGCCGAAACTGTCTAGTAACTGAATAACTAGCGGCGACGGTTCGAGGAATAAAAATGCTGCATAAACAGTTGATGCTAAAGCAACTCCCGCTGCTAGCCAACGTGATAATCTGGGAACGAGATAAATCACGAACCCAATAAAGAAAGATAAAGCAATCCAAGCAATCGTAATTTCAGTCATCAGCAACGTTTCTTCAAGTTTCCTGCGCTTACTACAGGGTTAGCTAGAGGAAAAAAAGGGACAAATTTGCGGGTACGACAGGGAAAAATTAACAGGTACAATACTATAGGCATCACTATACTTTTTTGGGATTGAAAGACAATATTTGCCAATCATTTTTCTAATCAATCAGAATGAATTCTATACATGTTGTCTCTCATCGGTTGGAGACCAGACCAAGCTGAAACTTATCGCACAAGAGGAGATTTCGTCCAGACACTCCAGAAAAGTAAAATTAACATCAAAGACATTCCCCCGACTAAATGATCAAATTTTTCAAAAATACGCGGTAGCTTGATCTCTATTTTTTTGAGTAGCAAAAGATAAGTCAGCCAGCCCAAAATAATAGTTGCCAGAGGTTTGACGATATTGCCAAGGGTGTAAGCTTCGTAGTAAAAGACATTGGCAGCAACTAAACCACCGAGTAAAAGCGCTATTGCCCCCCAAAAGCCAGGTTGTAATTGGCTTTTTTCTGGGGTGCTTTGATGGGGTAAAAAAATAAATTTGCTAAAGATAATGGCAGTCCCTAAAGCAGCAATATTCATGGCAATGACTTGCCAAGATAAAAGATTTTTACTCGTTAAAACTTTTGCCCCAAACCCCGATAGGAGAGGAAAGCCAGAGATGGAGAAACTGGCAATCACCAAAGCAATCCAAACTTGAGTCGGCATGGGCTGCTGCTGTAATTGTTTAAAATCGCGACTCGGTAGTATCCCCGCAATCAAAAACAAAGCGGACTTCACTAAACCATGGGTCAAGGCATAAAAACCACTCACCACTGGCGCAGCCACGATAAAGCCCAACTGGGAAATGGTACTAAAGGCGAGAGTGCGCTTTGTATCTTTCTCAAAGATGGCATATACGACCCCTAGCAGGGCTGTACTCACTCCAAAGAAGCGAACAATGGGGTCGAGTTCCTCAATCATCAGCGCACAGCGGACGAGGGGAAATACCCCGGCTTTCACCACTACCCCCGATAACATGGCAGAGACGGGCGTTTCCGATTCGGAATGCGTCAGGGGTAACCATAAGCCAGAGACGAAAATACCGCCTTTAACCAAAAGTCCTAGGAAAATGAGTGCAACGGCATCCGCCGGAGAACTCCCTAAGCCCTCAAAACTAAAGGAATGATTGACTTGATAAACCAGTACTGCCCCGACTAGATAGAATAGCATCGCCGTATTGCTGATAAACAAGTAACGGAGGGCAACCCAAATTGTCTTGTCTCGGCGAGGGTAACTAATCAATAAAAAGGCAGCAATACTAATTACCTCTAACGCCACATAGAGACTAATAAAATCAGCACAAATAAAGGTGGCATTGACGCTACCATGCAAAATCACCAGCTGCATGAAAAAGAATGCCGATTTCCCACTTTGCCAACAGTAAAGAATGACAGCAAGAGTGACAATAGCATTAGTAAGGATGAAGAAGCTACTCAGTTGATCGGCAATTAACGTTACCCCAAAACTATCCAATAGCTGAATTTTGACGGGTGAGGGTTCGAGTAATAGTAATGCTGCATAAACTGCCGATGCACAAGCAACTCCCAGCGCTAGCCAGCGCGATAGTTTGGGGACGAGATAACTCACGAACCCAATAAAAAATGACAAAGCAATTAAAGCAATTGTTAATTGTGTCATGGTTGATTATTTTCCTCAATCGCACTAGTTTCTAAAGTGGGGTTATCTTTGGCTAATTTCATCACTCCCACTAGCATCAAGGCTTGAATAGAAAAACCAATGACAATTGCCGTTAAAATCACTGCCTGGGGAACCGGATCCGCATAAGCCACTTTTTCAGTATTGGTGACAATTGGCGTAAACAAACCACTGCGGGACGAAACGAGGACATAGTAAGCAATCACTCCCGTACTCATAATGTCCATGGCAATAATCTTCATCACCAGATTTTTCTTAAAAATGATGCCGAAAAAGCCACAAAAAACGGTGGCAAATACAAACGTTTCTAACATATTATTGGATTGTTAACTCGCTTTTTAAAAGGAATGACTGGTAATATAAAAACCAATCACAAAAAGTTTTAAATTGACCTTGATCTAAAAACTACTCTTTGATTTAAAGAGTTGACGATCAAGAAGTTATTTTTCTTATTGTATACTAACAGCTGTCTGACTTATAAAAATCAGAACAGCTATTAGCGCAAAAGGTTGTCAGAACTCCTTTTAAGATGGAATTGCTCAATTTATCCTTAGTGATTTGCCTGTCAATAACGAATCACCAATGACGAATGACCACGGACAAATGAGTAACCTAATCACTTAATTTCCTGCCGGTAAATCGGTTGCTTTGACGTCTTTTTCTTGTTCCTTAAAGGCCAAACGTAATAACGGTGGGGCAATAAAGGTGGTTAAAATCACCATAATAATAATCGCGGCTTGTAAGGGCTTATCTAAAATGCCGCTCGCCGCACCAATACCGGCAAACACTAACCCCACTTCACCACGAGGCACCATGCCAATGCCAATCGCCAACCGGTTGACTTTTTCTTGACCAAAAATCGACCATCCCGTCATGACTTTGCCGATAATGGCAACGACAATTAAGAAAGCAGCAATAATTAACCCTTCACGATTCGCAGCACTGGTGGGATTAAGAACACTAAGATCCACTCTTGCCCCGACCGAAACAAAGAAAATAGGAACTAAGATATCGGCAATGGGGATAATCTGTTGGTCTAATTCTTTCCGTTTATCGGTTTCATCTAACACTAATCCGGCTGCGAACGCTCCTAAAATCGCTTCTAAATGAATCGCATTGGCGAGAAATGCCATGAAGAAGGCAAAGATTAAAGCGGGGATAACCAGATTTCCTCGGGTTTGAAGTTTTTGCGCGATCGCGACAAAGCTTTTATTAAAAAACTTCCCTAAAAAGATTGACCCCAACAAGAAAGCGGTTGCACTGCCGATTAAGTAAACTAAGTTGAGGACATCAACTTCTCCGGTTTTAGCCAGACTGGCAACAACGGCTAAAACAATAATCCCCAGTACATCATCAATTACTGCCGCACCGACAATAATTTGCCCTTCCGTGGACTTGAGTTGTCCTAACTCGGAAAGAACTTTGGAAGTAATGCCAATACTGGTTGCGGTTAACGCAGCACCCGCAAACACGGCAGGAATCGTGGGCATCCCGAAAATTAACATGAGTCCGGCGGTTCCGCCAATAAAGGGGGCGACAACCCCAACAACCGCGACAATCGCTGCCTTTGCCCCCACTTTTTGTAACTCTCGCAAATCCGATTCTAAACCGATTTCAAATAGGAGAATAATCACTCCCAACTCGGCTAAAACAGAAATGACTTCACTTTGACTGGCAAATACTTCACTAATACTTTCCGGTTGCAAACCCGCAATTTGCTGCAAAATGCTAATGACTAGAGAATCACTGGCAACGGCACCAGTTTCGGGAAACACTAAGAGGTGTAGGGCAGAAATGCCGACGACAACCCCAGCGACTAATTCCCCTAAAACAGGTGGTAAATCAACAAGTTTCGATAATTCTCCGCCCAGTTTACTCGCGAGATAAATAAAGATCAGACTGAGTAAAACGCCGGCTAGAATGAGCGGTGCTGTATCAGGACTAGAGGAAGTTTCCTCAGAGGTTGTCGCCAACAAGGGCAGACCCGATTCAAAATTGAGGGATAAGCCCTCCTGAAAGATTGCTGGTAAAGATATCATTGTTTTTTTTCCAAATAAACTGTTATTTCAATCAGAAAAGAAGAAAACTATTCGATTGATCCTCGAGGAGATAATGTTTTAGCCAATTTCTTGTGGAGGAAGCGTCTCAGTATTAAAATCAATTGTTCTTTCCTTCACATGATTGAGTGCTTCTCGCAAGGCAGATGTACGATTTGGCATGATGTTTTCAGCCGGAACTTTATCCATAATGCCGAGCTTTCTCAAGCGTTTTTCCGTTTGTCCACCGATGCCAACTAAGAACACTTCACGACCTTTTTCTAGGGCTTCATTAATCGCATTTTCTAAGGCAAAAGAAGAAGTTACTCCTAAAATCGGCACTTCTGATAAATCCAAAACCAACGCCTCATAACTGTTAATAAGGTTATGTTCGCGAGAAATGGCTTTTGCTACGCCAAAAATCATTGGACCACTGAGATAGAAGAGTAAGACCCGACCATTGGCTTCTTCTAAGAGTCGTTTTTCTTCGGCATTAAGATTAATTTCCTCATCATCGTA
The DNA here is from genome assembly GCA_009909085.1 of Cyanobacteria bacterium GSL.Bin1. Lineage (NCBI taxonomy): Bacteria > Bacillati > Cyanobacteriota > Cyanobacteria bacterium GSL.Bin1. The sequence continues at coordinate 42,990 of JAAANX010000093.1, forward strand.
AGTGATTGCTTTGACTTGATCCGCGCGATGATTGGATAAGCGTTCAATGGTGAGAATATTGGCAACAAAAACACCGACACCAACGGCAACAATTAAATCAACAAAAACAGTCAGGGCAACCACCCCATACATAATAAAAGCCGCTTTCGGGGAAATTTTGTGCGCGCGTTTGAGGAAACCCCAATCAACAATATCAAGCCCCACTTTAAAGGCGATACCTGCTAAAACTGCCATCGGAATGACAGTTAAATAAGTACTCAGTCCTAAGACAACCAGAAGTAAAAGAAAAGCCCGCGTTAAACCAGAAAGCGCAGTGCGTCCACCGGTTTGGATATTAGCCACGGTGCCCATGGTTGCCCCAGCACCGGCAATACCGCCGAACAAACCGGAAAATAAGTTACCCAAACCTTGACCGATTAACTCTTTATTAGAATCGTGTTCCGTGCGAGTTAAGCTATCCGCCACTAGCGAGGTTAATAAGGCATCAATACAACCCAACATCGCTAATACTAAGGCATCCACTAACATGGTTTGCAGTTGGGGCGCACTAAAGGTGGGAACTTGCAAACTCGGGAAACCAACGCTAATTTCACCAATGCGACGCAGGTCGCTATTAGCAAAAAGGGTAATGGAAAGGATGGTTCCGACAATGAGGGCTAAAAGTTGCGGCGGTAAGTATTTCTTTAATTGACGAGGATAGAAGACAAGAATGGCGACAGTTAAACCGGCGAGTAAGGTTTCGATGGGATTGATATTGCCAATGAGCAACGGTAGGTTTTGTACCGTACCAACTACCCCTCCTTTCGGACTGGCTTGTCCTAAGAAAGGGGCAATCTGCAAAATAATTAAGATCACCCCAATCCCTGACATAAAACCAGAAATCACCGTATAGGGCATGAGGGTGACATAGCGCCCTAACTTCAGTGCCCCAAAAATAATTTGGAACACCCCCGCCATCATGACAACAGTAAATGCCATGGCTAAGCCATTTTCCGGATTGGCAGCCGTCAGCGTGGCAATAACAGAAGTCATGACCACCGTCATCGGGCCTGTTGGTTCAGAAATTAAGGTCGGAGTTCCCCCAAAAAGGGCAGCAAAAAAGCCGACTAAAATTGCCCCCCATAAGCCGGCAGATGCCCCAGCACCGGAAGCGACACCGAAGGTTAGTGCCATGGGTAAGGCAATAATTGCTGCGGTGATTCCCCCGAAGATATCACCTTTGATATTTCTAAAGTGAATTCTGTTTGTTATTCTCATTGTTTATCATTCATTGGTCAATAAAGCAAAAAAAATGGTTAGTTTATCGTGTTTTTCAATCAATCGCACCTTTAAGGCACGAAATAAATAAGATATTAAAGCGGTGACTGAGTTAGAGATTACCTTGAGAAAGAAGCAAATTTTTGATTGGATTGAGTTTCACTACCCACCTGCCGGAGGATCACGACGTCATTCACCTCGATGATTGTCATAGACAAAAGTTTATGGTTTACTTTAAAATATAGTTTATTGTCTATAGAAAAGTAGTTTTACATGGTTATTGATAAAAAGCAAGCCGTTTGTACTTAAAAGTTACTAATCACTACTCAAATCTAGCCTTATTACGACTAAAAGTGCGTTTTAGAATGAAGTGTTGGATGCTACTTAGATCGCGTCAGTCAATGAAATTACCTAGACTAGAGAGGCAAAATGGGGGGATTGGGTGATGATGACGTTACTGTTGAACTAACAGCAATCAGAGAGTAGTTAAAACAAGCCCTTTCTGTTTTTTCGGATTGGGAATATACTTTCTTAGATAGGAAATCTCAAAACAATATGTCCCGCGCTAGAGCCCTTCGTTATTACATTCTTGTCCGCTTACTGCTTGCCCCACTGATGTTATGGACAATTACTACCCTTGTTTTCCTGTTGTTACGGGCAACTCCCGGTGATCCCGCCGATGCCATTTTAGGCGCAAGAGCACCAGAGGCTGCCAAAGAAGCGCTCCGAGAACAGCTTGGACTGAATCAGCCGCTATTATTGCAATATTTTGACTATTTAGGAGATTTATTACAGTTAGATTTAGGCAATTCTTTAACCAGCCGGGGATTACCGGTTTGGCAAGTGATTCAGGATTATTTTCCCGCCACCGTCGAACTCTCCTTGTTTAGTATGACGATCGCGCTGTTGATTGGTTTAGGTGTGGGTATGATTGCTGCGGCTAAATCGGGCACGATGATTGATGCCCTGGGACGTTTATTTGGGGTAGTCACTTACTCGCTGCCTTTATTTTGGGTGGGAATGCTTTTACAACTCGTGTTTTCCGTCCAACTGGGCTGGTTTCCCCTCGGCACTCGCTTTCCGATCAGTGAGCCCACCCCGTTCGATATGACTGGACTGTATACGATTGATAGTTTGCTACAAGGGAATTTAGGGCAATTTTTCACGGCATTGTATTATTTAGCACTACCGAGTTTTACCTTAGGCTTATTGCTCAGTGGCATTTTCGAGCGCATTGTCCGCGTTAACCTCAAACAAACCCTGAAAGCCGATTACGTGGAAGCAGCGAGAGCAAGAGGGTTATCAGAACGACGGATTTTATTCGCTCATGCCTTGCGTAATGCCATGATTCCAGTGATTACTGTGTTAGGCTTAACCTTTGCGGCGCTTCTCAGCGGAGCAGTATTGACAGAAGTTACCTTTTCTTGGCCCGGATTAGGCAATCGGTTATATGAGGCAATTTCCTTGCGAGATTACCCGACAGTGCAAGGAATTATGGTCTTTTTCGGCGCGATCGTTGTTTTAGCGAGTATTCTAATTGACATTATTAACGCCTACATTGATCCTCGAATTCGGTATTGAGAACTATAACCAGCGATAGTAGGAGATAGAAAAATCAATCTTCTAGTATGTTGTCGATCAGCTGATCGATATTTATTATTAATTATTCATTGTTAATGATTCATTGTTAAACGTGGTTGTACAAACAGAACAAACAATTCAGTTACTGGAAAAACCAACGCAAGCGCTCTTAGATTGGGCGATCGCGCTGGAACACTCTGAACTCAGTTATCTCGAAAAATCAGAAGCCGTGGCGCGCCGTCTCGGTGCCCATTATCGCGAAGATGGGCTGACTGAAATCGGCTTTTGGACACCGGAACTCACGGGGGAAGTGATGCGTCCACGGGCAATTTATTTGGAAGTATTAACCCCGCAAGGAGAGGTTGATTTACGAGCTCAAACTCAAACGGTCAAATTTAAGCGCGATCGCGTGCCGATGCGTCAAGAAGGAGAATATTTCTGGGGCGTTTACTCCGGAATACAGCCGGGAACCCGCCACCAAATGGGAAGCCTCTACTGGTTACGCTACGTCGATCCTCGCGAAGAATTGCAAACGGTTCGCGATGTCGTTGCCTATTCTCTCCCCTTTGGCGTATTTGGTCCAGCAGAAGTTTACGACTTCAATCATTTACAGCAACAGCGATCCGATTTCTCCTATTTCCAACAAACTTCACAACCCGATGCAGATGGTAATATTCCTCGCGTTCCTCCTCCCCAGAATATCTTGCAACTACATGTGGGAACCGCCTCAGCAGAAGGAACATTTGAAGGCTTGACCCGGATTTATCAAACAATTTCCCATAAACTGGCTCAAGGGGAACCCCTGACGCCCAGGGAAGAAAACTATATTGGTTACGATGCAGTGCAATTGCTTCCTGTTGAACCCACGATTGAATATCGGGATGATTATAGCCCCATTAGCGAATTCTTTGATTTTGACGACAACGAAAGCGAACATCCTGACTCCACGAGCATTCCCCTTACAGATGAAGTTAACATTCACCTTAAAAAGCCGAGTACGCAAGATTGGGGCTATGATGTGCCGATTTTAGGCTCAAGTGCGACAAATCCAGCGATTTTAGGCAGTTTACGCCCTGATGAAGTGATTGATTTTGTCGCCACCCTCCATAACTTTGCCACAGGTCCGATTCAAATTATTTACGATTTGGTTTATGGTCATGCGGATAACCAAGCGGAATTCCTCATTAACCGCCAGTTCCTCAAGGGACCCAATATGTATGGACAAGACTTAAACCACCAACTCCCGACGGTTCGGGCAATTTTCTTAGAAATGCAACGGCGGAAACTGAATACCGGTGCTGATGGCATTCGGGTTGATGGCGGACAAGATTTTCGCTTCTTTAACCCCTTAACTGGGCGAGTGGAACAGGATGATGCTTACCTGTTGGAAATGAGTAATGTGATCCAGGAAATTGGCGAGTATAAACGCCTGATGTTCACGATCTTTGAAGATGGTCGTCCTTGGCCGGCTGAAGGGTGGGAAGAAATTTCGACCTATCGCGATTTAGTTGAACTTAAACCCGAATCTTACCAATGGGGACCCCTGATTTTTGCCCACAATACGCCAACTTTAGCCGGATTTTGGGAACGGAAATGGCGACGGGTTTCGGAAGTGATGTATCAAGGTGAGCGCTGGATTACAGGCTGTGCGAATCATGACACCGTTCGCCGAGGCAATCAAATTGACCCCGAAGAAAAAATTAATTGGAACTTAGGCAATACCCTCTCGGAAGTGCTAAAAAATGCCTACGATAACCCGGCAACAACGCTTTGGGTATATGGCTTTAGTCCTGGCATTCCCATGGATTTTATTAACTCCCTGATGCACGCCCCTTGGATGTTTTTCCGCAATACCGATGAACGCTATGGTGTGAAAGTAGTTTCGGAAGAAGTTGGTTTTTTAGATTGGCAAATTACAGAAGATATCTACAATCAGGAACAGTCTTTCCGCCGTCTCAAGTCCCTTGGATTTGAAACCTTAGAACAATTGCGCGAGTTTGGGAAAGCACTGCAAATAACAATGATTGAACAAGATTATGACTTGAATTTTGTCATCGAAGCTTGTCATTCTTGTTTAGGAGATAATACAGATCGCTGTGAGTTCCCTTTACTCATGCGTCTTAATCGTCCGGGAATGGTCACGTTTTTACGAGAACTCGATATTCCCAAGTTGAAGCAGTTTGCGTTGCGGTTTATGGAAGATTGCTATGACGTTTGTAATGTTGCTCATTATGAGAAGGACCTAAATCCAGAAAAAACAGCCTTTAATCTGGGGTTACGGCGTTTCCGAGAACAACATCGCTGGTTGCATGATAATCTCGTGCCAGGAACCGACCGCTTCAATAAAGTTAGTGAAGAGACGCATACGGTATTTTACGGACTGCGCACAAACCCAAATCACCACGAGGAACAAATTGCAATGGTGACTCACATGGGTGGTGACCCAATTACAGTTACCCTTGGAGATTGGTTACAGTTAGACTTAAGTCAATGGGAGTGCGCGATCGCGTCTCCCGGATTAGACATTGCTGATCTCAGTTGCTTTGAACTTAAAGATGCTCAGGGAGTGTTACTCAAATCAAAAGCAGATTAGTAATTTGTTTTTGGTTGTCATTTCTAGAAAGCTAAAATCAACTCTGGTCAGACGCTTCCCCCCTGATTAACGGGCTGACAGTATGACCCTTTTTATGGGTTGATCAGCCCGCTCAATTTCCACTATTTGTTGTTGAGAACGGAGATTTTGCAGGAAAGTATCTAAAATAAAATCAATCAAAAATTTCTGTTAGATCGACAACTAATCCAGGCAGAATATCTTCTCCAGATAGAGTTTGAGGATGATCGAGAACTTCTTTTTCCTTACCCTGATGGTAAATTTCCACTTGTCGAGCGTCAGGATTAATCAACCAACCCAATTTGACTCCACAATTAATGTATTCTTTCATCTTCTGCTGTAGCTGACTAAAAACATCTGTAGGAGACATTAATTCAATCACAAAATCGGGCTCAACCGGAAGAAAAGTTTTTCTTTGTTCTTTACCAACGGTTACAGCAGGCGCCTCCCGTTTAGGGAGGCGTAATCTGTGACTCAGAGTGTTCCATTTAGAAATAGAGATCCAACTGACATCAGGAGAACGAATGGCTTCATTAGAAAGTTTAAAACCTCCTGAAGAGTCAAAAACTTTGCCAAGCTTGCTTTGTTTATTCCAAGACTGAACTTGAAAGATCAGTTCAGAGTTTTTTTCGCTCGTTTCACCACCGGTAGGAGACATAAAAATTAACTGCCCCCTTGAGTTGGTTTCCAATCGAGCATCAGGATTATCGCGGGAAAGATGTTCTAACTGGCGATCGCTAATCTTATCGACCAGAGAGGAAAGATTTAACGTTAAGGCCGTCATAGAAACGGTTACATTAATTGAGATATCTATATATTAGCGTGCTGCTGGATAGAGACAAACGGCGCGATCGCGTTTGCTAAAGTTGAGAAACATCAAAGTTGACAGAACACTTCTCACTCTAGCCCATCGCAAGCGGTCTGGGTTTAATCTCACTTATCCGCGCTTTCCTAGTTGGTTACAATTAAAGCTGAATCTTACAAAAATAGAGTAATTCGCTATTTACGTTCATTCTCAAAGCGTCGTTTCGATCTTTAAAATTTAACGATATTCGTTGTTGCTAATGACAGCAAATTCTTCTTCTCAACAAACTCATTTGAATCAAGCCCGAGCCAGTCTTTCGCAAGCGCTATCTTGGTATGGTAACGTCCGTCGTCATGGTTCGTCTCCTCCCAATAGTGAATTGCAAGCTGCGGTGAAAGCAGACTTACAAAGTATCAAAGCCGCCTACGATAAGCTGGATGAAACAGTGATTCGGATTGCAACTTTTGGCTTAGTGAGTCGCGGGAAGTCAGCCGTCATTAATGCGTTAGTTGGCAAAAAAGTCATGACCACCGGTCCCGTTCATGGTGTGACCCGGTGGCCCCAAACCATCCGTTGGACACCATCGAGTGGTAAAGTGCAAATTGAGTTAATTGATACGCCCGGTTTAGATGAAGTAGAAGGGGAAGAACGGGCACAAATGGCGGAAACGATCGCGCAACAAGCGGATTTAATTCTCTTTGTTGTCGCAGGAGATATCACGCGCACTGAATATCAAGCCCTCTGTGAATTGAGACAGGCGAAAAAACCCATTTTATTGGTGTTCAACAAGGTGGATCTCTATCCGGAAAAAGACCGACAAACCATTTACGAACAACTGCGCCAACTGGGAACCGGCAAAGAAGAGGAAGCCTTAGAAGAACTCTTATCGCCCCGAGAAATTGTCATGGTTTGCGCAGAACCTGCACCAATGCAGGTGCGTGTCGAACAAGCCGACGGGGAAATTACCTACGAATGGGAAGAACAACCGCCGCAAATTGAAGCCCTCAAAGAAGGGATTTTAGATATTTTAAATCGGGAAGGACGATCGCTGCTGGCTTTAAATGCCCTTGTGCAAGCGCAAACGGCAGAGAATCATTTGGCAGAAGAGACCATCCGCTTGCGTCAAGAGGACGCCGAAACTTTAATTTGGGATTACGCTAAATATAAAGCAATTGCAGTTGCCGTTAATCCCATTGCCATTTTTGACCTGATTGGCGGAACCTTTGCCGATTTGGCTTTAATTCGGGGTTTAGCACGACTTTATGGCTTACCCATGACCAGTTATGAAGCGGGGAAACTCTGGCGACGAATATTGATTAGTTCAGGAACACTGTTATTTGGGGAAATTGGCACCAGTGCCTTATTTGGCTTAGGCAAAAGTACAGCTTTAATTGGCGCAAGTTGGGGCAGTCCCAGCGCAATTTTATCTTATGCGGGGTTAGCTGCTACTCAGGGCGCGATCGCGGGCTATGGGGCTTATACGGTCGGGCAAGCCGCCCAAGAATACTTGAAACAAGGCTGTAGTTGGGGTCCCTTGGGTCCGAGTACTGTCATTAAAGATATTCTCGCGCAAGTGGATGGGGATACGATTATTTATCGGTTGAAGCAAGAGTTGAGTAATAGTTAAGTCTTAAAGGGATGTAACCCTTCTCTTCTCTAGCGCGATCAACACGATGCTATCTTGCTAATAGCTCTGATACATTTGCGCTAAAACTTGGTAATAATGGACTGGTTAAGGTGTCTTCTTCTGACAAAGTTTTCACTGGTTTGAGGATATTTTCTTCTTGTCGATAAATCGTGATTGTTCGATCGCGCCAGTCGCAAATCCAATATTCACGAACTCCGCGATCAGAATACAAGTCTAATTTAATTTTGTTATCTCGTTTTTCATTACTTTTCCCTTCAGAAAGAACTTCGATAATTAATTCAGGTGCGGAGACAAGATGACCTTTTTCATCGAGATAGTTTTCCAAGGTTTCTGTGCTCGCCCAAACCAGATCAGGAATCACATTATCAGCATCAGAGAAGATAATACCAGGAGTAGTGACAACTTCGCCTAAGCCAGTTGTGTTAGACCAATTTCCGAGGCAAATGGCAAGATTAGTACAGGTTTTCTGATGTTTCCAATGGGGCGCTCTGGTCACAAATAATTCTCCATTAATAATCTCATAGCGATGCCATTCGTCATACTCTAATGCTTCGAGATCGGCAGTGGTCCAGCGTTTAGATTTGTTATGTATCACTTGCATTTTATTCTTTCGCGATCGCGCTAGCTATGACATTTCATGCTATTGATCATAACATTGGGTAGAGACGTTCCATGGAACATCTCTACATTAGTCGTAGGGTGGGCATTGCCCACCCTACAAGGTAAGCGCTATTTTTTAAATTCGGAGGAGAAAGAACTAATGGAATGTCCATCTTGTCAAGGAAAAATGCAATGGAAAACGGCTCCCTTTTCCATTGAGTGCAATGGTTATCATATGACTTGGAATGCCATTCCCGCATGGGTTTGCGAAAACTGTGGAGAAGTGGTTTTTGAAGCTAAAGAAGTTGATTTAATTCAAACTGCTTTTTTCCTTAATGATTAATAACAAAAAACTTTGTAAAACTGTTTTACATTAGTCATTAGTCATTCGTTCTTTGGTCACTGGTAACTGTAATGTCTGAATTGGAAACTGCCTTAAAACAATACTTTGGTTATGAAACATTTCGCCCTGGACAAAAGGCGATTATCGAGGCAGTTGATCAACAGCGAGATGTTTTAGCGGTGATGCCCACAGGTGGCGGAAAATCCTTGTGTTATCAGCTTCCGGCTTTGCTGAAACCGGGGTTAGCAGTGGTGGTTTCGCCGTTGATTGCACTGATGCAGGATCAAGTGGAAACCTTACAGAAAAATGGCATTCCTGCCACCTTTTTAAATAGTAGTTTAACTGCAGAGGAAGCGCGATCGCGCCGTCTTGCCATTCTCGATGGACAAATCAAACTCCTCTATCTTGCCCCGGAAAAACTAGTGAGTTCCGCCAGTAAAACCTTTCTCCAATCGGTTCAAGACAAGCAAGGATTATCCCTTTTTGCCATTGATGAAGCCCACTGTATTTCCGAGTGGGGACACGACTTTCGCCCTGAATATCGGCAGTTAAAAACCTTACGGTCTCTTTTTCCAAATGTACCGATGATCGCGCTGACGGCAACCGCAACTGAGCGTGTTCGTAGCGATATTATTCATCAGCTTACTTTAACCCAACCCAAAGTTCAAATTACCAGCTTTGATCGCCCGAATTTATATTACGAAGTCCAACCCAAACAACGACAACATTATAATCAACTCTTCAAATTTATTCGTCATCAAACCGGTTCTGGAATTGTCTATTGTCTCAGTCGTCGTCGGGTAGAAGAAGTTGCCTTTCGCCTCAAAAAAGATGGAATTTCGGCACTTCCTTATCATGCCGGAATGAGTGATGGCAATCGCAGTGATTATCAAACCCGTTTCTTAAGAGATGATGTGCAGGTAATGGTAGCAACCATTGCTTTTGGAATGGGAATTGATAAACCGGATATTCGCTTTGTGGTTCATTATGATTTACCCCGGAATTTAGAGAATTACTATCAAGAAGCGGGACGCGCTGGCAGAGATAGTGAACCCGCCCAATGTTTGCTGTTATTTGGGGCAAAAGATATCCATACCATTGAATATTTAATCTCGCAAAAAGAAGACGAACAATCGCAACGGTTAGCGCGACAACAACTGCGAAAAGTGGTTGATTATGCGGAAGGAACCGACTGTCGGCGCACTATTCAACTGAGTTATTTTGGGGAACATTTTGCGGGGAATTGTGGCAACTGTGACAACTGTTTAAATCCGAAGCCCATTGAAGATTGGACCATTGAAGCCCAAAAATTTTTATCTTGTGTTGCCCGTTGTCGAGAACGATTTGGCATGAGTCATATTATTGACATTTTGCGGGAATCTAAGAACAAAAAAATTGAGCAAAACGGACACCATTTACTCTCGACTTATGGCATTGGCAAAGACAAACCCGTAGAAGAATGGCGAAACTTAGCGCGATCGTTACTGCATCAAGGGTTCCTCACGGAAACCACAGATGGCTATCGCGTCTTGAAACTCAATCAGCGCAGTTGGGAAATTTTACGGCAAAAACGCACGGTTTATATTGCTGTTCTTCCCTCCTCCTCACAAAAAAGAACAAGTCAGAATAATCTTGATATTGAAACGCAACAATTATTGATTCGACTGCGTAAAAAACGGAAATGGCTGGCAGATGCACAAAGTACAGCCCCTTATATGATCTTTTCCGATCAAACCCTTCGGGAAATGGCACAAGTCAAGCCCAAACATCTCGATCAATTGGCTAATTGTTCTGGCGTAACCGATCATAAATTAAATCAATATGGAGAAGCGTTTATTTCAGAAATTCAAGCCTTTTTACATGAAAAACGATTACCCATTCCCGTTCCTTCCCAAACCAAAATGAAAACCCTCCGTCTTGCTCAACAAGGGTATAGTATTGAAGATATTGCTCAAACCAGAGGGATGAGAACCAGAACGATTAATGATCATTTGTGCGAATTAATTGAAATGAATCAACCCGTCAAATTAGAACAATTTGTTCCTGACGCTGAGCAAAAAATCATTTGGCAAGCGATTAGCCAAGTGGGAGATGATTCCTTAAAAACCATTCGAGAAGCATTAGGACAAGAATATAGTTACGAACAGATTAAATTAGTCCGGGCGTGGTGGCGACGGGAACAGAATCAATCGGTATCAACATGAGACTCCACATGAGATGATCCTTCATCTGCATTGACAGATTGTAAGTAACGACTTTCTAATAAAAATGCTCCTTTATTAAACCGAACTGCCCAATAATCCCCCGGACGACGGTCTAAAATCGTCCCTTCTTCTCCCACTTTTACCACATTCGGCGGGCGTAACATCGGCATCGGTTCCGCCGTTTTAATATAAGGGGGAGATTCAATGAGTTTTACTTTATCGCCCACAGAAAAGGTTTTGTCAGTTGTCATTGGTCATTTGTCCTTCGTCATTAGTCACTAATAACCTTAACTAAATTTGTAGCAAACAGTAACCAGTGACTAGTAAATACGGGTTACTCATCACTGGTCACTGATTACTACTGTCTAAGGGGCTTGCCAAATTTTATGATGATATTGTTCGACATCTGCGTAGGGATCAACCGCTTCATGGCTATGGTCATGATGATGGTGATGATGATGTCCATGATCATGGCTATGTCCATTCCCTGCTGCCAGGCGGAACTTACACATTTCACAGTTCATTTTAACTTCACCGGTTTGGGTTTCAATTTCCCGTTCTCTCAAGACTTGTAAGAGGTTGGAATGAATTCCCATTTCCGGTAAACAAGTCATGGAAATATCAGGATACTGTTCTTGTTGCTGGGCAGTGATATTAAAGATTTTCTTCACTAAAACCCCCGTAAACAAGAAATAAGGCAAGACAATAATCCGTTTCGGTTGATAAAAACGAGCGCGATTAAATCCTTCTTCGAGGCGGGGATGGGTAATGCCAATGAAACAGGTTTCGACTGTTTTATAACCACTTCCTTCCCATACCATACGGGCGAGTTTACAAACATCGCCATTGGCATCAGGGTCACTCGAACCCCGTCCGACAAACAGTAAAACGGTTTCAGATCGAGGGATATTGTGAGGATTGTTTTCCGGTGAATCGAGTTCCGCAAGCCGATCGCGCCACAGATCTAAAATGCTGGGGGTAATGCCAAAGTGTCGCCCATAATTAAAGGTAATGCCAGGATGATTTTCTCGGGCGCGGTCTAATTCATTGGTGACATCAAATTTGTTATGCCTTGCTGCGAATAACAAAATCGGTAATGCGGAAAAGTCAGTGTAGCCTTGTTGGACAGCCTTTTCCACACCTTCGGCAATGGTTGGCGTGGTTAATTCCAAGAAACAAGGAATCACAGGACGAGAATGATCAAGCTGCTGATAAGCGTCAGCGAAATCAATAAAAGTTTGTCGCCCTTGTTCGTCTTTCGTGCCATGACCAATTAACAGCAAGGGACGCTGTTTCAGTAAAGGGGGTAGTTCAATCTTCGTTTTTTGGGTTGATGGTGAATAAACGATTTGGGTCAAAATCAAAACTCCTTGCTCGCTAGTTCGATTGTAGGCGAGTTGTAAGCGCCTTGCTATCTTAACGGATTTTCCAATAAGTAGAAATGCTGGGGAGGGGGGTTAGTGGTGAAGGGGAGATGGGGAGAGGGGAGAGACAAGGAAGACAAGGAGAAGATTTAATTCCCGACTCACGAATGACGAATGACGAATGACAAATTTCACTCTTTCAAGAATAGATAATACAGTTGCCCTGTCCAATCCACGATGCCTGCTTTCCGTCCGGCATTTTCGCCCGTGCCCATAAAGATATCCACTCGTCCTGCCCCTTGAATCGCGCTCCCCGTATCTTGATCTAAAACGTAATGACTGACCAGTGGCGTTTGAATTTCATTGTTAGCAGTAATCTCAGGAAATTGGGTATGCAGTAGCGCTAATGCCCCTGGTGGCATCAAAGATTTATCAGTGGCAATGCTGCGTTGTGCTGTGACAGGAACGCCTAAACTGCCCGTTGCCGGTGCGCCTTGGGTTTCTCGAAAGAAGACAAAACTTTTATTGCGCGGTAGGTAAGTGCTGAGTTGTTCGGGGTGTTGCTCAAAATATTGCATTAAACGGGGAAGAGAGAGTTCATCCCGCTCAAAAATCCCAGCTTTAACTAATTCACCGCCAATGCTGGTGTAAGGATGCTCAGTTTTTCCCGCATAGCCAATTGCTAAAATGCTGCCATCTCCTAACTGCAGCCGTGCTGAGCCTTGAACGTGGATTAAAAAGGCTTCTAGGCGATCGCGCAACCAAGCAATTTCTAAACCCGCTAGGGGACTATTTTTCCCTTCTCCGTGCCTCCCTTCAAGTTCGCTGCGGGTGGGATGGGGAGAAGACCACTGTTCAAAGTTCGTCGGTCGTTGATAAATCGGATAACGATATTCAGCAGTGGGAACGCGACTTGCGGCATAAACCGGTTCAAAATAGCCGGTAAAGTGAACCGTTCCCTGTTGATCCTGTCCCACGGCTTGATACAACGCAAATTCTTGTTTAACGGCATGGGCAAAGGCTTCTGGGCTGGGAGACGTGCGCAGGAGTTGCCGAAAGCGAATTAAAGAGCGATAAGCGCGATCGCGCGTAATGCCAGCAACAGGATACTCGGCATAAGCTTCGGCGGCACTGGGCTGCTCCAGATACTGCAAACTGTGGTTAATGGCTCTTAAAAGACCCGCTTTATCTTCCCATTTTGCCTCTAGGTTCAATTCTGACGGCAGTTGTTGGGATGAGACTTTTTCTAAGGGGAAACTCATGGCGGGTAATGCCGAGAATGCAACCCCCAACCCGACAGACAGACTCACCAGTAAAGATTTCATCATTAAAACCGTTCTACACTACCCGCAAATAAGGGTTCCACTCGAATTGCCAACACACTCGATGGGCGCAGCACCATATATTCCCCCTGAATATTTTTAATCGGAACACTGATAAAGTCATTTGACTCTCCCTTAGGCTTCAGTTCTCCGGTGTACCATTTTTGGAAATCTTGAATCGTGGGAAAACGGACTTCTTCGCGATGACCACCCGTTAAAAATAAATAGACGGCATACTCATCTGGGGTGCGTGGCATAAAATTAACTCCTGATCCGTGAGGTTGATATTGAAGTGACTTCCTCCCGACTCTCATCCTAGCGGATAGAGAGCGGGCTTCCACTGTCGCCAATGGAATCTTGCTCTCCTACCCTACCCGAAGATAGATTGCGCCACTTATCTACAACAAAGTTGCCCGACAGTACGACTTGAGAGCCAATTTCTTGCTTTTCGCGAGTCCCGCGATACGTTTCTTCGCCTCTATTACATATTTCTTGACCAGAGGCTATATCTCTATCTACAACATACCCACACTCATGACATTCGCTCAGCCGAACGCTCAAATCTTTTCTAACTTCAGCACGGCAATTAGGACATACTTGACTCGTCCCACGATGGTCAACGCGCCCAACAAAGACATCTCTTCTCTTGGCTACATACTCTAAGATGTCTCGTTGCTTTCCAAAAGCAGCATCAACTGTATGTTTACCCAGCATCCCTTTTGCCATAATACGGAAGTCGCAGTCTTCTATATAGATTGTGTCTGCCATGTCACAAAGCTTATGAGCGAGTTTGAATTGATAATCAGTGCGCTTGAATGCTATGTGGTTATGTTGTTTAGCTACTTTGATTCGAGCTTTCTCGTAATTTTTCCCCCGTTTCATCTTTCTCGACAGACGCTTTTGTAGCACTTTCAGCCGACTGTAGGCTGTCTTGAAAAATTTAGGTCTTTTTTCGGTATACCCGTCGCTCGTCGCTATATACGAAAGCAACCCAACATCTACACCAATTGCATGACCATGAGGTACTGGATTAGAAAGCTCGAAATCTGATTCTATCGCTACCACCGCAAACCAACCTATTGCTTTTTTGACTACCCGTACTTGCTTGATCATGAAACCTTTGGGTATCGGTCTATGCAAATTGATTTGTACTTTTCCTAGTTTCGGCAATTGGATTTGCCACCCAGTTAGTGGGTTAGTTTTGAACTGAGGGAACAACATTGACTTCATCTGCCCAAATTTCTTGAATCTAGGGAAGCCATAACCTCTAGCTCTGAATGAATCCCAACTATCATGTAACCGTCTGATATTGGTTTGTAGCACCTGAGACGGGACTGCTTTTAGTCGTGGGAACTTTTTCTTTGCTTTTGGTAGATTGTTTTGTTGCTGGTGGTAACTAGGAAACGGATAATCCGCAGCCATGATATATTCTGATTCTAAGCTGCACCTATCAATCGGACACTTCCTAGAAGCAATCCAGTCTTTTAGTTCTCGCAGTGCATAGTTATAAGACAGGCGCAAAGTTTCCAACCACTCATTGAGCAGTTGGATTTGCTGTAAATCTGGGTATATGCGATAGCGATAATTTAGAATCATAGAACTATTCTACCACAAGCAAAGGTTTACGGTAGAATGTATATCTGCGAGGCATCGAACCTCTTGATATACTTGAGGGATGTGTGTATCCCGACGCTGATTCAAAGAATACAGCGCGGGACTTACAGCCCCTCAAACTCCCCGACAGTTAAGGCAATAGGAAACAGTGTTATCAGTATGCCCGAATCGACAAGATTCTCATTCACTCGCCATGGTTCTAACAATATCACCGCGTGTAATAATACCGACCACTTTTCCCGCTTCATCCACAACAGGTAAGCGACGAACTTCCCGCTTGTGCATGAGATGAGCTGCTTCTTTCAGGGGGCGATCGCCGGTAATGGAAATAGCACGATCCGTCATTACTTCCTCAACGGTTTGTCCCAGTGCCTTATGGAGTTCTTTTTCATACCGCGCAGGGTTTTCTAAGTAAATGACACTATCCAAAAACATGAAATAGGGCGGCGGATCAACCCCGGTTTCTTGCCACATCAAATCTGCTTCTGATAACACCCCGACTAATTTCCCTTCTTTATTTACCACGGGTAAACCACTAATTTTGTTTTCCACCAATACTTTAATTGCTTCTTTGAGTGGGGTGTCAGGTTGAACAACAGCCGGGTTGGCTGTCATTACATCGGCAACAGTTTTCGACATGAGCGGATTAGCCTTTCAATAACGAATGAGGAGCAACCTTTATTTTCCCATTAAACGACCGGGAGTGACAACGGATTAGCTGAGCTTACAATAGTTTAGTCGTTTCACCAGCGCGAACATCGCGCTTCAACATCAAACTAGCAATAATAATCCCCACAATGGCTAATAGTCCCATCGGATAAAAGGCATAGGTATAACTGCCAAACCAGTCCCGAATTTGCCCCGCGACAAGGGTACCGATCAAAGCCCCTACCCCATAAGCGGTAAAGACGATCCCATAATTTTGGGCATAGTCATCGGGGTTAAATAAGCGCAAGGTAGCAGTCGGCGCCAGCGCCAGCCATCCTCCTAAACAAAACCAGAATAAACAGAAGGCAACCAAATAAGTGCTCACTTGTCCGGGTTGGGCATTTGCCATCATGATACAAGCGATTAAAATGAGTGTGTAAGAACCAATCGCGACCAACCGTGGGGGAAAACGATCACTGAGCCAGCCAAACAGCGGACGACTGAATCCATTAAACAAGGCAAATAAAGAGACACTGGTGGCAGCTACCCCCGCATCAATTTCAATCATTTCTTCACCCACTGGGCTCGAAATGCCGATCGCGCTTAACCCGACAAAAGTGCCGATGGTATAGCAAATCCATAAGCCGTAAAAAGAGGGACTTTTCAGTAAGTGGGGTGGATAAGTGACTGGGGGAGGAACCGCAGTGGCTTCGGCAACGGATCTCGGCTGTTGCCAATCTTTCGGAGGTAATTTTAACGTCAGCGCGATCGCGAGAATAATTAAGGTAAAGACGATCCCTAAAATCAGCAAGGTCGGTCGTGCCTGATAGCGATCAATGAGACTCTTTGCTAAAGGGGCGGTAATCAAAGGTGATAAACCAAAGCCAACAATGGTTAACCCCACCGCTAACCCTTTTCGATCGGGAAACCAACGGGCAGCGACAACCATGGGAACTCCATAAGTAATCCCGACCCCCATCCCTACAATTACTCCATACGTCAAGGTTAAGACCACAATATTCTGAGCAAAACTAGCGAGAATATAGCCTAAGCCCACCGTTAGCCCGCCAATCGCTGTCATGCGGGCTGTACCCACTCTTGGAATTAAAAAGCCGGCAATGGGCATAAACGTCGCATAAAAGACTAAGGCAATGGTATAAGGGAGCAGACTTTCGGTTGCATTGAGTCCCAATTCAGTTTCGAGGGGGTTTCTAAAAATACTCCAAGAATAAACAGTTCCTAAACAGAGAAGAACAATCATTCCTAACGGAATCAGCAACCACCGCCCCTGAGTTGCCGGTAGCCCTAATACTTTCAAATCTTGGTTACTCTTAGGACTTGCCATAACTGACTTGCTTGTCTCCCTAGCTAATGATCTATATTTTTTTTTGATCCATTGTCTTTGCTCAATCGGAGAAAGCTCCGGAGGCGGATCGCAAATTTTCCCAATTTTACGCAAATTCCCCAAATTCGTCAAAATTTTACCGGGACACTTAGAGGGGACTATCCTGCCCAGCAGGCAGAGTCAGCACTGGCTACTGAGCGCTGCTATTCCAGGGCAAATTGAGACCCCCAACGATCTTGAGGAAGAAAGGCGCGATCCATCGGTAACGGGGCAACCGGTTCGGCGAGGAGAAAAGTTCCTTCGAGAATTTGTTGTTTCAAGAGATCTGCGACTTCGCGCGATCGCGCAATACTGGCTAAAGGAGCGGTGCGCACAGTTTCCCCTTCGATTTTAATGGTACCGCTTTTCAGTTGCTGGTAATTGACTAAACCAAAAGTGGGACGCACCCGCCGCGGAATGGAAAAATCCACAACCGGTGCAACAATCTCTTCATCTTTAATCGCACAATGGGCAACCGCTTCTTCAGTGAGCATGGGGAGGGGAATGCCAACGCCTAACATCAGAGAAGGACCATAATTGCGGAAATAACACCCCCTTACCCATCGCGAACTCATGGCTTTAGCATCACCGACTAAGGTTAACGTGGCGGCTGGACCAATGGGGGTTTGATTCTCGAGTCGCCGTTGTTTGGGGAAATGTTGGGTGCCTTCAGCGGCAATATAGCCCACCCCCCCGCCGAGAAAAATGCGAGTACCAATGCCAATTAACTGGAGCTTTGGATCATTGAATAAGGGCGCGATCGCGCCCGGAGAAGAATAAACAGCATTCCCTAAATTGGGATGTAAGGGACCTAAATAAGTGTAGAGGACTCGTTCCCCGGCATTCACCCCAACGATGAAATTTTGATAAACGTTGCGGGGGTTATAGAGATAAAACTGATTAATGGTTTCACGAGTGACGGTTGTTTGAAACGAGGCGCGCGGATAACAATCACTCACTTGTCCAATTGCTTTTAGTTGTACGGGTTGACCGGCAATTAAATCTTGGATCACATGACCGCCACCGCGTTCCCGATAGGAAACCCCAAGACGCGTTTCTAACTCGCTGGTTTCGCCAGAGCTACTATAATCTGGACTCGCCGTTGCACCAATGTAGAGATCAACTGCTCCTAATCCGGTGTAAACGGGGACACTATCCAGCCAGCATTGTCGAATATTAATCGGCGGATCCGTATGTCCCAGATTAATCATTGCTCCCGATGACTCCATCGGCTCAAAGGTTCCCGTAGTTACCACATCCACTTCTTTCGCGACTTGGCTGACCCCTTTTTCTGCAACTTGGGCTTTTAACTCTTCTACCGTCCAGACAACGGCTTTTTGATCTTTGATCTTTTCGTTAATCTCCGCGATCGTCCGCATCGTGATTCTTAGAATGTGGGTTGAACTCGAATCCATTTAACCATATCAGATCCCAGGAATAGAGGACGATCATTCTTCGTTTCATGAAGTTACTATTTGGGAAGAGTGCGCTATCAGTAAGATTTAATTGCCAATTTTAAGGATTTTTCGTTTTTGGAAATAAAAAAGGCGTGATCATGACTATCCCTTGCGATATAATAAACCAAAGCAATTAAGCAACCATTAACGCTTCTAAAATAGAGCATAAATATAATTTTTTTGCTGTTCTTTTAGCGTTCTTCCAATCCAATTAAAAATTGAAAGTTTATCTGATCGGTGCCGGCTTAGGTCGCCCTCAATATTTAACCCAACAAGCGCGACAACACTTAGAAAAAGCAGATATTTTAATTTATGATGCATTAGTTGATGAAGCAATTTTAGATCTTGTTTCTTCCTATTGCCGAAAAATTTATGTCGGAAAACGAGGGGGAAAACCCAGTACCCCTCAGAGTGAAATTAATCGTCTTTTAGTGGAGTCTGCCCAACAAAATCAACACGTTGTTCGTCTCAAAAATGGCGATCCGTTTATTTTTGGTCGCGCCCGAGAAGAAGTAGAGGCTCTAAAAACCATTGGCTGCGATGTAGAAGTTATTCCCGGTTTATCCTCAGCAATGACGGCTCCTCTCCTTGCCGGAATCCCCCTCACCGATAAAGTTTTAAGTCGCAGTTTTAGTGTCATTACCGCTCATGAACCAGCCCAATTAGAGTGGGAGGCTTTAGCAAGAATTGATACGCTGGTGATTTTAATGGGCGGTCGAAACTTAGCCCTGATTACTGAGCAATTAATGCTAGCAGGAAAAGCCAGTTCTTGTCCCATTGCCATTATTCGGAAAGCAGGAACTGATGAGCAACAAGTATGGGTAGGAACTTTAGAAACGATTGTTGAAATCACCCAAGGCAATCAACTTTCTCCCACGGTCATGGTTGTGGGAGAAGTGGTTAGTTTAAGGTCTCTGTTTTCATAACTTGAATTGGGAAACGGCAATATTTCCGGAAAAACAAATATCAACATCGCTTCCTTTTTGACGCTGACGCTTACCGTATTCTCCTTGATAATGATACCGTTCGCCATCAAAATGATAGACAACCGGTAAGGGTTGTTTGCCTCCCTCACAAAAGATAATTTCCGGATCGTTTGATCCAGGTTCTAAATGAGGTAAATTGACATTCCAATAACATCCTTCCGGCAAAGACAAGGGTAGTAATGTCTCTAAAACTTTGCCACTCCAACGGGCGGCAAGTGTCCAATCAATTTCTAAGGGTCGTTTGCGCCAATGGGAAATGGCAATCCCTTTTTTACCCAAAAAAACCGCTTCTCGCACAGCAGCCACGGTTCCTGAAATGTAAATGTCTGCCCCTAAATTGCCACCGGCATTAATCCCAGAAATAACCCATTCCGCATCCGGAAACAGTTGGGTAACACCAATGCGAACACAATCGGCTGGAGTACCATCAACACTATAGGTTTGCTCGGAATGCTTTTGCAACTTTAAGCCCCGTTTCGTCGTCACTTGATGTCCACAACCAGAAAGTTCCGTTTCGGGAGCGATGATAATTCCTTGTTCTTGAATTGCCGTTTGCAGGGCTTTAATTCCAGGGGCTTGAAACCCATCGTCGTTCGTTAAAATCATGCTATTTTTAGGCTTGTTTCATAGAGAGATATTACAAAATGAATCGTTTATTGCAACAATTTCGGTCAAGAGGATTGAGTTTAATCCTCCTCAGTAGTTTAATTTTAATTGTCGGTTGGAGTTTACGAGAGCGTGTTTCCCTTGCCCCCGCTATGGCTCAAGATGCCCCCCTACAAACCATAACGGTGACCGGAGAAGGCACCCAGTCTATCCCCACAACTCTAACAGAAGTGCAGCTGGGAGTGGAAGTGGAAGGGAAAACGGCTGCTCAAGTGCAGGAAGATGCAGCGCGCCGTTCAACAGCAGTGGTGGAATTGCTGCGATCGCGCGATGTGGAAAAATTAAAAACCACTGGTATTCGTTTAGAACCGCAGTATAACTACAATGAGGGCAAACGCACCTTAAGAGGTTATCAAGCTCTCAATTTAGTTAGTTTTCGGATGCCCACTGACGAAGTCGGCAATTTACTCGATGAAGCCGTCCAAGCGGGCGCAACCCGCATTGATTCGGTGAGCTTTACGGCGACCGACAGCGCGATCGCGCAAGCGCAAAAAGAAGCGCTGCAAGCAGCAACTCTCGATGCCCAAGCTCAAGCTGATGCTGTTTTAAGCACACTTAATCTCCAATCACAATCAGTAATCAGTATCCAAATTAATAACGCGACGCCCCCGGTTATGCCGCTTAATGAAGCATTTCGGACGCAACGAAATGTGGCAGCGAGTAACGCACCGAGTTCTCCGGTTATTGGCGGGGAACAAGACATTCAAGCACGAGTGACGCTGCAAATTCAATATTAAAACAAAAACAGGGTTGGCCAGGCTCGAACTGGCGACCTAGCGCTTAGGAGGCGCTCGCTCTATCCTGCTGAGCTACAACCCTGTGCAACAGCACGACTATAATAGCAAGTCTTTTTGAGATTTGACAGGTTTATCGCAAAGAAAGTTGTGATTTGTAACCGAGTTTAACGTAGCATTAGTTAGAGATAGAGTGTTGGTTCAAGACGAACTGATTCTTGAAACAACAAAATTTCGTGCAACGGCGTAAACCCGATCATAGGGACTCTTTTCTTGGCTGAGGTTGATTAGAAGCGAACTTTACGATAATAGCAGAGATGGGAGTTTCAAATCACTAAGGTTAAAATGTGAGTCAACCACATTTTCATCTGATGGAGCTAAGAACAAGGCTTTGACGTGATTTAAAAAATATTTTTTTAGCTCAGATATTATTAAAGCTTGGTATGATTCAGCACAAGTTGAAGCATTCCTGTTCATATTTCCGAAGCAAGAAAATTAGAGTCTAATCTTGACGCGATGACAAGGTTTGGGCTATGCTAAAGGAAATAAAAATCCGGAGGAAGATTTTTATAGAAATCATCGTAAAACCAATCCTCACGCTTTACTCCGGTCATTAGAGGTTGGATATAAGACCGATGAGTTGAGGGATTCAAAACCCTGACAATGAACCAATCGGGTATAATTTACATAAGCTAAAGGAGACATATTGGACTAGCCGTGATGCGCGAACCTACTCCTGGACAAAAGCTAGCATCACCTCACCTCAAGCTTTGTCAAGTTTTCAATGAGCAAGTTGTAAGCAATTTTGTATTGAGTGATCAATGCTGGGGAAAGAACTTTGACCAGGAAAGGAAGTCATGAGTTCTTCAATGAATTTTCAAGGAAGCTCACAAGATGAGCAAAACTCTAGGGAAGGCAGAAATGGAAGATGAAGACAACTTCAGTTTAGGCTGCTTTCTAGACAGAATTAATGATGATCGAGGCTTTTTAACTGAATTTTGATTTTTAGCGCAGACCGTAGAGATGACTCAGCTGGATCGGGTAACTTGGGTAAATGAGATTGGACAGGGGTCTCAAGAGAGTCCTGTGGGAAAACATCTTCCCAATGCTTTCTATGTTCATCGTAGTGCTTTATCGGCTTTACCGCCACAACTCCAAGCCTACGAACAGCAAGCCCGGACTCCTGTGGCTCATGAGATTGCCAAAGCAACGCTAATTAAGTTTAACTTTAGTGATCCTAAGGTTTCCTATCTCTTTTATCCCACTTTTGACCAAGAAGCGCATCCGCCACTAAAAGCCAGTTTGCAAGTCGATTTGCTGACGTTTGAGGTCAGTTATCGCAGTTACCACCAAGCGAATAATCCGCCAATTCTTCATCGGAAAGAAGCCTTTGTGACACCGGATTATCCCCGTTATCAAGACTTTGTGCAACTGACTCAGCAAGAAGTGCAACTGGGTCTATTGAGTGAGGCGCGTTATATCGGAACCAAGCGGGAGTGGGAAAAACGGTTGCGCGATCGCGCCGTAGAAATCAAAGATCATAAAGTCATCTGTCATGAGACACCACCGCCGCTGCAAAAACCTCAAATTGAACGTCACAAAGCTGCAATCATCCGACATCAACTCTCCCGTCCAGTACGAGTTGCCCTAGAAGCCGAACTCTTTACCCCAGAAACAACATTCTTTGACTATGGCTGTGGACATGGCGGTGATCTTCAACGCGTCAGAGAACAAGGCTATGAGAGTCAGGGTTGGGATCCCTACTATCATCCCGATACTCCCCTAGTGAAAGCAGATATTGTCAACTTGGGATATGTCATCAATGTGATTGAAGATACCCAAGAACGACGAGAGGCTTTGGTTAAGGCATGGCAATTAACCCGACAAGTGTTGATTGTTTCTGCCCAAGTTTTAATTAATGATTCGGTGAAGGGACAAGTGGCCTACGGGGATGGTGTGATTACCCGTCGCAATACGTTTCAAAAATATTACGAACAGGAGGAACTGAAAGCTTATATTGATCAAGTGTTAGGAGTCGATGCCGTTCCGATTGGTTTAGGGATCTATCTGGTCTTTCGGGATCCAACTCAAGCCGAGACCTTCCGTGCTAGTCAGTTTCGGTCTCAAGCAGCTACCCCGCGTCTACAGCAACGGGTGCGTCGGTTTGAAGATTATCAGGTTTTGTTAACTCCACTGATGGATTTTATGACTGAACGGGGACGGTTACCAGCCAAAGGAGAGTTAGCCGAAGAACCGCAAATTAAAGCGGAACTAGGAGGGTTACGGCGGGCCTTTCGCCTGATCTTACAAGCGACCAATCAAGAAGACTGGAACGCGATCGCGCAGCAACGCACCGAAGAGTTAAAGTTATACTTAGGCACGGCTTTACTAACCCATCGCCCGAAACTGAAAGATTTTTCCCCCACCATTCAGCAAGATATCAAAGGATTGTTTGGCACCTTTAAACACGCTTGTGCCGAAGCAGAGGCAATGTTATTTACCCTCGGTGACCAAGCAGTGATTGAAAAGAAGATCAAGCAGAGTCCAGTGGGGTTGAAGCTGGGTAAAAGCTTACTCGTTCATCTGAGTGGCTTAGACGAGTTAGATCCGTTGTTGCGTCTCTATGAAGCCTGCGCTAGTCGCACCATTGGACGCTTAGAAGCAGTGACAGTGATCCAGTTTTATATCGGTAAACCCAAGATTGCTTACTTATCTTATCCTGAATTTGATAGTGATCCGCATCCGGCGCTGCAAGCGAAGATGGAAATTAATTTAGGGGATCTCAAGGTCTATTATACTGAGTATGATCAAACTAACCCTCTCATTCTTCATGAAAAAGAGAAGTTGGTTAACCGTGAGTATCCCCTGTACGAGAAATTTGCCCGCTTGACTAAAAAGGAGCGAGATTGGGGACTGCTGGATGAGTTTAAAGCCATTCGCGATCGCCGCGGCTGGTTAAAATGTTTAGAAGCCCATGGTGCTGAACTGAAAGGTTATCAACTCCGTTGGCGCAAGGATATCGATCCTTATCGTCTCAAAATTCTTAAGAATCAAGTGCAACAACGACGGCGCACCCAGATGCAAAAAGATAAGATGCCGTAGCCAAA
This sequence comes from Cyanobacteria bacterium GSL.Bin1, assembly GCA_009909085.1. NCBI lineage: Bacteria > Bacillati > Cyanobacteriota > Cyanobacteria bacterium GSL.Bin1. The sequence goes on from JAAANX010000093.1 coordinate 67,321, forward strand.
GACGACTAACGAATCAGAGAATTTAGGAGGCGTAGAATTTCTAGCTATTTTTCAAGTTTTCCTAATATTAAAAATTAGGCTTCTGGAGTCAGAACCAATCCACGATAAACTTGCTCGATCGCGAAACTAAGGTTAATACTTTTGAGATTGACAGTTAAGTTGTAATTATTTTAATTCTCCTAAGTTTTGGGAGGATCACTTGAACATGAAAATGGTAACTAGGAGCGCGATCGCGCTTCTTGCTAAGATAGTCTCAACCGGATTAAGTTGGGCTGAAACTGCTCATGCTTCACTATTTACGCCAACGCTCGCTGCAAGTTATTTTTTCAACCGCAAGCTTGTTGCTTTGTTCCCTTCCGGCACAAGCCGCAGAAAATATTTATGTTTCTCTGGGGTTACTGGAAATTTCGGTTTCTGTAGCATCCCTAGAACAGTATGCAGAAGAAGGCACGATCACGCCAGAGTTAGCAGCTTATACGCGCTATTTAACCAGGGAACAGCAGGAAAAGCTACAAGAGATTCTAACCATTCCAGCGGAATTAGATCCTGTCGCGATCGCGCAATTTTTATACTCTCCCCAAGGCGAAGCTGTCCTCAGACAATTTGGTGATATTGTCGATACCAAAGCCAGACAGGGAGGGTTCTATGCCATTCGCTCTGGGCTCATCTTAGCGGCAGCGGATCCAGAGGGCTTAACTTTACTTAACTTCCTGCAACACTTTCCGACAGACGGCTTACGAATTAATTCCGGTCGTGGCTTAGAACTCGTCAACCAACTGAGTGAGTTTATTAAAGAGACGGATCAAGCAGTTGCCCTGATCGAACGCCAGGCCTTAGAAAATTCTGTGCTCAGCGGGGCTAATCAAGCGAGTGACTTTTCTCGCAATCTTAAATTGGGGGGAACCGTTCCTTATCGCCGTCAAAGTCTGAATTTAGTCGATCCGCAACGGGATGCTTTACAAGAAGAGACTGAGTTTACCACTCGCGACATTCCGACCCATCTTTATCTTCCTCAAACCCCCATCTTTGAGCGTCCGCCACTAATTGTAATTTCTCACGGACTGGGCTCGGATCGCAACACTTATTCTTATCTTGCTCAACACCTTGCTTCTTATGGTTTTGCGGTTGCAACAATTGAACATCCGGGTAGTAATGCCCGTCAACTCCAATCTCTCTTAATAGGATTAAAACAAGAAGTGAGTCCTCCCTCAGAACTCATCAACCGTCCGCGAGATATTAAATTTTTACTCGATTATTTAGAACGCAATTACAATACCCAAATTAATCTCAATCAAGTGGGTCTTCTCGGACAGTCTTATGGTGCATACACCAGCCTAGCCGTGTCTGGGGCAGAAATTGATTATGACCAAGTTGCTGAACGGTGTGAAACGCAAGATCTGGCAACCGTCTTGAACTTTTCTGTATTACTGCAATGCCAATTGTTACGGTTACCGCCAAAAGATTATGAATTTGATGATCCTCGCATCCAAGCAGTTTTCGCGATTAATCCCTTCACTAGTAATATTTTTGGGCAAGAGGGGCTACAAGGCATTGATATTCCTACCCTAATCGTCACCAGTAGTGCCGACACAGCGACCCCCGCTTTACTAGAACAAATTCGTCCCTTTACTTGGTTAGATAGCCCTCAAAAATACTTGGTTTTACTGAAACGAGGAACCCACTTTTCGACTCTTGCTGAAGGAACCGAAGAAGGGATTCCGCTTCCTGAAGAAGCAATTGGACCCGATCCCGCGATCGCGCAAAACTATATGCGCGCGCTTAGTATCGCTTTTTTCAAAACCCATCTCGCCAACGAAATGACCTATGAACGCTACCTCAGTGCGCGATACATATCGGAAATTAGCCGTTCTCTCATGCCTCTCTTTTTATTGGATTCTCTTCCTGAAGCGTTAATCAGCAATCCAGAAGATTAGTCATTAGTCATTGGTAACTATTGTCGTATCCCTTTTCGAAAAAGATGGGAATGTTCTGGGTGATACAGCTGCGATCGCGCTTCCACTTGTTTTCCGGCTAAGGCGGGACTAATCAGATACATCGTTGTCCGAATTAAATCTTCTTTGCGGGAAATTGCTGCCATTTCCTTGAGGGGAACCACGCGGATTTTTTCATCTTCCCAACCCAAACGGTAGCAAATCGCCACTGGGGTATCAGCCGGATAGTGCTCTAATAATTTCGCCTGGGCATTTTCCACATGACGGGCTGCTAAATAGAGCGCTAAACTGGCCTTGTGACTAGCCAGTGCAGCTAACTCTTCCGCTTCAGGAACAGAAGAGGCACGACCACTAATGCGGGTTAAAATAATCGTTTGTACCAATCCGGGAACCGTCAATTCCACACCCAGTCTGGCTGCTGCATCCTGAAAAGTGCTAATGCCTGGTATTAATTCTACTGGAATATTGGCTTCTGCTAACGCCTGCATTTGCTCATGAATGGCACTATAAAGCGTTAAATCGCCAGAATGGAGACGCACCACTGATTGATTGTTCTGTACTTTTTCAATCATCAACGGCACAATCTCTTCCAAGGTTTTACTCCCCGTTGGAAGGAGTTCGGCATCAGGGCGAACATCCTTTAAAATTTGCTTTGGCACTAAAGAATTGGCATATAAAATGACATCCGCTTGGTCTAAAATTTTCTTGGCTTTAATGGTGAGTAAATCGGGGTCACCCGGACCCGCACCAACAATATAAACGGCAGGTTTGAGCATATTTTTTCTGAATTATCTGTTATTTTTTGAAGCTTGCTTAGAAATCACATCAGGTAGAGAGCGTCTCATATAATACAGCCAAATTAATCCGAAAATTCCAATAATAATTCCGAACAAGCTAATCAGTTGCGCGACTTGAATTGAGCCGAACATTAAACTATCGGTTCGTAACCCTTCAATCCAAACCCGACCGCCACTATACGCTGCCATATAAACAAACGCTAAGGTTCCGATGCGATACCGTTGCGGATGACGTAATCCCCAGAAAAATAAATAAATTAGCAGGGCAAAAACGCCTAAATTCCAAAGCGATTCATAGAGAAAAGTGGGGTGAAAAAAAGATTCATCGGCATACTGAGGCGGGCGGTTCGCAGGAGGAATATACAGTTTCCAAGGTAAATCGGTCGGCGTCCCAAAGGCTTCCGAATTAAAGAAATTACCCCAGCGACCAATCGCTTGTCCTAAGATTAAAGAAGGGCTCACTAAATCAGCAAGTTGCCAAAAGGAAATCCGGTTCAGGCGAGCAAAAATTAAGGCCGCGATCGCGCCGCCAATAATTGCCCCATGAATCGCAATTCCGCCTTGCCAAATCGCAATGATCGCTTCTGGGCGTTGGGCATAATTTTCCCATTCAAAAGCAACATAATATAATCGAGCGCCCGGAATGGCGGCTAAGACTAACCAAATCGATAAATCCCCCAACAATTCAGGATTTATGTCACGCCGTTTGGCTAAGTATTGCGACAATAACACGCCAATAATAACAGCACTGGCAATGAGTAAGCCATACCAGCGGAGGGTCACTGGTCCTAATTCAACTAAAATTGGACCCGGAGATTGGAAACGAAAGGCCAAAAGAGACAGCATAGACACTGATAGCAACAAGCAAAGGACAACTTAACAAGAAATCCAACCAATTACAAGTGTCGAAAGACTACCGACAAATTATTGGCAGGCATCGTAATCACTTCTTGTAATTCTAATTGATGGGTTTGAGCCAGAGAAACCACATCCTCTAGATTCCGAACCCCCCACTGCCGATTTTGCTGTTGCAAACTTTGATCAAACCCTACATTACTCTCGGCCGTATGTTTGCCGCCTCGCTTAAAGGGACCATACAGATATAAAAGACCGCCGCTGGTCAGTAACTGTTCTGCCCCTGCCATTAGACCAATACAAGCTTGCCAAGGGGCAATATGAATTAAATTAATCGCGACTATCGCAGACAACGTTTGTCCTGATAGTTGCTGTGCCCAATTTTCCTGCATCACATCAATTGTCAGGGGTTGGGCCAAGACATCGCAAGGAAACTCTGCTTGCCAAGCGCGAATACTATCTTCTAAGATCGGATTCACTTCCGAGGGCAACCATTGGCGAGGACGGAGTTGAGGGGCAAAATAAATCGCGTGTTCCCCAGTTCCGCTGGCAATCTCTAAGACCTTACCGGTTGGGGGTAACACTTGCTGCAAAACCTGTAGAATTGGCTCGCGGTTTCTCTGTGTGGCTGGGGCAAATTGTTTTTCACTCATCGACCAAAATAGACTCTTGCATTCAAACCTTTGGTTTGCAGCTGGTTACTCCAGCGACTGGCTTCTTCCCGATGCGGAAAAGGTCCCACTGCCACATGCGTTCCTCGGGGTGCATTGCGTTGTTGAATAATGTTTTCATTGATCCCGACTGCTTGTACAGCCTGTGCTGTTTTCAATAAGTCTTGTTCACGACTGGGAATCACCACATAATAAGCTCGCGTTTTTACTTCCCTTGCAGAGGTTACCTCAGGCTGATCTGAGGCAGTTTCCACCGCAAGCGGGATGAATTCTGGAGGATCGGGAGAAGAGTCTTTGGCTGTAGCGGGGGGCGAGAGAGAAATCATTTCTCGGGCAGAAGTATTGGATTGTGAAGAGAGATCGAGGGGTTTAGCCACTTCAATAATTTCCGCTCTGATTCCTCGCTTAGACAAAGATTCCACTAATTCTCGGGCGTTCATTGCCTCGAAAAAGAGTCCGGCTTGGATAACATTTTTCCCTTCCGGGACAAAGGCATCCGGTTCAACGCGTCGGACAAGAGATAATAATTCTTCACTATTTCCATAGACTTGTACCCGAAACATCGTATCGCTTCCAGAATTAGAAGGAGTCGGTGCGGAAGGAGAATAATCGGGGGCGTTAAATTGGTAAACTTCTTGATCTTTCTCTGGGGGGGGAGGCGGTAACGTTTGTGCCAGGGTGCTACTGCTACTAAACAGCAGAAGAGAATGAATAACTAGAAAAGAACGTCCGAAACAGTTGAGTGTTTTTAGCATAGGGGATGAAAATCAGCATTTGCAAGAACAACAAGGCGGAGAGTGAGGAGAGCATCTGCAGGAATGATAACAAGTGGCGAGTAACAGTGCTAGCCTAGGAAAGTGACGGTTTTTGTGTTGCAAGCAGATCTATGACAAAAAAAGTTGTTGTCGGTTTATCAGGAGGCGTTGATAGTTCAACTGCTGCTGCTATCTTACACCACCAAGGGTATGCGGTGGAAGGTTTAACGCTGTGGTTAATGAAAGGAAAAGGTCAATGTTGTTCCGAAGGAATGGTCGATGCTGCCTTTATTTGCGAACAATTAGGCATTCCCCACCATATTGTCGATAGTCGGGAACAGTTTGAAAATAATGTCCTCAACTATCTAGTCTCCGGATATGAATCAGGGATCACACCTTTGCCCTGCTCCCAGTGTAATAAAACAGTGAAATTTGCGCCAATGCTGACCTATGCCCGAGAAAAATTAGGCATTGATTGTGTCGCAACAGGACACTATGCGCGGATTCAGTACGATTCTAAGCAAGATCGGTATCAACTCTTACGGGCGCGCGATCGCGCTAAAGACCAATCCTATTTCCTCTACGATTTACCCCAAGATCTCCTCGCTCATACCATTTTTCCCCTCGGTGAAAAAGAAAAATCCGAAACCCGCCAAATTGCTCAAGACTACAACCTAAAAACGGCTGCTAAACCAGAAAGCCAAGACTTATGCCTCGTGGAAGCGCATGGTTCTATGCGCAACTTTTTAGACCAACACATTCATCAAAAACAAGGGGAAATTGTCAATGAAGAAGGTAAAGTCCTCGGTCATCATGATGGGATTCATCACTACACGATCGGACAGCGCAAAGGCTTAGGCATTTCTGCGCCAGAACCCCTTTATGTGATTAAACTGGACCCAGTGATGAATCAAGTCGTGGTCGGAAACCGTAGTAGTGGGACGCGGAAAGAATGTAGTGTGGGACACATGAACTGGTTAGCGATGCCAGAACCGGAAGCGCCCATTCAAGCCGAAGTGCAAATTCGCTATCGCTCTCGCCCTGCGAAAGTTAATGTTGTTCCTTTAGAAACGGGTCGCGTCAAACTGATTTTTGAAGAACCGCAATTTGGCGTAACCCCCGGTCAAGCTGCTGTGCTTTATGATAGCGAAGTTGTCCTCGGTGGCGGGGTCATTGAACGATTCTAAGCATGGTCCGTCATTTGTCATTCGTCCTTTGTTAGCAGTTGTGGCTGTTAACTGATTACCCGCTGTCTATCATTCGTGAAATTATCTCGTTTTCCTTTTCTCAAAACAGCCTTTGATCCTAACTTTCCTTTCTCGCCAAAACGCTTTCCCTTCTTCTATGGCTGGGTAATTGCTGTTTTTGCTACCGTTGGGACATTATTCAGCATTCCTGGGCAAACAGCTGGCGTTAGCGTCTTTACTGACCCTGTCATAGAAGCAACCGGGTTATCTCGCGTTCAACTCAGTTCGGCTTATCTCATTGGCACGTTAGGCAGTGGTTTTTTACTTCCCCTTGGCGGCAGGCTCATTGACCGGTTTGGGGCGCGATTAACCGTCATGTTAGCGTCGATTGGGTTAGGGCTAACGTTAATTTATTTAAGCCTCTGTGATTATACAATCACGCTTCTCAATGGTTTCTTCCCTTTGGTCAATCGGTCTGTGATTGGCTTAGGGGTAATGGCAGTGGGATTTATTGCTCTCCGTTTCACAGGACAAGGCATTCTCACGTTAGTGAGTCGGAATACATTAGGAAAATGGTTTGATCGGCGTCGAGGCTTAGTATCTGGTATCGCCAATGTTTTTATCTCTTTTGGCTTCTCTGCTGCACCCTTAATCCTCAGTTTTTGGATTCAAGGCTTAGGTTGGCGGGGCGGCTGGATTGGTTTAGCCATTGCTGTTGGTGTCGGTATGACGTTGATGGGCTGGCTATTTTACCGGGATAACCCAGAAGTTTGTGGTTTAACCATGGATGGAACGCCACCGGAGAAGGAAGATGAAGCGAGTGCTGAGACGGAAACATCGACACAGAAGGTTGCAAAAGTGGGAGAAATCACCGCCTCTGAAGCAATTAAAACCATTGAATTTTGGAGCGTTACCCTTGCTCTTTCCATTCATTCCTTAACGGTAACCGGAATTACCTTTAACCTAGTCGATTTAGGCACCCAAGCTGGATTAAGCCAACAGCAGGCAGTGAGTTTATTTCTTCCGATTGGGGTGTTAGCGACAATTACTGGGTTTCTAGTGGGAGTGATTTCTGATCGCGTGCGCTTGAAATGGCTGGTTGTCACCCTACTCTTACTTCAATTGTTAGGCTTTATCGGCATTGCCAATTTAAGTTTACTGCCTTGGCGAGTGGTAGGAATTCTAGGTTTAGGTGCCAGTGGGGGATTCTTCGCGACATTAACCACCATTGCCTTACCGCGTTTGTTTGGACGGGCTTATCTCGGCGCGATTGGGGGGATGCAAATGACTAGCTTAGTAATTGGGAGTGCGGTGGGACCTTCTTTACTCGCTTTATTTAAGGATAGCTTTGGCTCTTATCAATCGGGATTATATGTCTGTTCGCTGATGATCCCGCTTGCGTTGGGATTAACATTATTGGCTCGGGAATAACTGTGAAGCTAAGTCAATTAATCACGCTGTTGAGAAGTTCATTTGTTAAAATCACTTCCAAAAATCGTGTGAGGTCATTCATGTTTCAAGTTTTATCCAAACTTAAAAGTGGAAGTGGGCTGATTGGAGGAAGCGCGATCGCTGCGATTGTCATTCTCGGTTTTGTCGGGGCGAATTCAGTTTACATTAATAATGAAACCGAAAGAGCAATTGTCACTGATTCAGGAAAATACGTCAAAACCACGGGTCCGGGAATGCACTGGAAACTCCCTTTTCAACAAAGTTATCGCCAATATCCCGTAAACATTCAAAGACTGAGATTAGAAGGAGTGAGTACTTCCACCGTAGATAACTATGCGATTAATGCCACAGTTGTTGTCTTATATCGTCTTTCTGAAGAGAATCTAGAAGACATTCATCGTAATGTTCCCGATTATCAAGAAAATATGGAAGTGATTGCTACGAGTCGCTTTAAGAATGAATTAGGGAATATTGAAATGGATCAGCTTGCTGACCAACGTAGTGAAATTGAGCAGAAAGTTTTCCAAACTGTCAAAAGCGAAGTTGAGCGGCTTTTCGATATTAATGTTGTTGATTTTACGATTCCTTATTATGGTTGGTCTGACGCCTTTAAGGAGGCAGCCGCCAGAGAAGCTCAGGCAGAAACTGAGTTAGAAGTGGCTAGACGAGAAGCGGAAAAGGCAAAAGTCGAAGCAGAGCGTAAGCAAATTGAAGCTGAGGCAGAGGCAGAAGCTAAAATTGAAGCAGCCCGTGGAGAAGCAGAATCGAAAAAGTTAGCGGCAAATGCGGAAGCGCATTCCATTCGTGTGCAAGGAGAAGCAGAAGCCGAAGCATTACAGGCTAAATCCCAAGCCTTAGCCAATAATCCGCAATTGGTTGAGTTAGAAAAAGCCAAAAAATGGGATGGTCAACTGCCTGCCAATATGTATGGTCAAGCGCCAATTCCTTTTTTACAATCGGGTGAATAAAGACTCTCTAGAAATTCTGGGGAGGTTGCTTCTAAAATAAAATGAAATGATCGCTGTCTTATGGAAGAACACTGAGAATGACTGACCCCGTTAACCCCATTATCCTCCCGCCTATGGAAAACCCAGAACAGGAGCGAGAATGGCTCCAAGTCGCCTTAAAAAAATGGTTAGATGAAGAATTTATCCCCGAACGTGTCAACCATGATATTGCCCAACAAGCAGCACAGATTTTTGTCCGGCAACGCTTAGAAGGAGAAAATGATTTAGGGTCTTTAGTCGTAGCGATTGTCACTGAAATGCAAGCCTTCGATTTTAGCGGTAGCTTTTATGGTGAGTTTGTCATTGCTAATGCCGTTAGCGATCTCATTTTAGATAGCCTTGGGTATGATCGGTGTTGTGGTCAGTAGCCGCTTATGCTTAAAGGAAAAAATGATATCAGAACGTGCCTATTGGTTGGCTTGGTCACAAATTTCGGGGGTGGGTGCAGTGACCCTACAACGACTGCAACAACACTTTCCGAGCTTAGAAGCAGCCTGGCAGGCGAAGCAAGGGGAACTCCAAGGAGTGGCAGGGTTAGGGAAGAAAACGATTCAGCAGATTGTTGAGCAGCGATCGCGCCTCACCCCAGAACAAATTCTCGTTGAGCATGAGGCAAAAAATCCTCAATTTTGGACCCCAGCGGATACGGACTATCCCCGTTTACTCTTAGAAACTCCAACGCCACCGCCAGCACTATATTATCGAGGGCAAATTAACGGGGCAGAAATGCAGGGGACACAACCTTTAATTAGTATTGTTGGTACGCGATCGCCCAGTGAATACGGTCGCAAATGGACAAAAAAGATTACAACTGCTCTAGTTAAACACGGTTACACGATCGTTTCTGGGTTAGCAGCAGGAATTGACGCGATCGCGCACCAAAGTTGTCTAGAAGCAGGGGGACGCACCCTCGCTGTCTTAGGAACCGGCTTAGATATTACCTATCCCCAAGAAAACCGTCAACTCTACCAACAAGTTGAGCAACAGGGGGCAATTTTAACGGAATATCCCATTGGCACTCAACCGGATCGTGGCAATTTTCCCGCCAGAAATCGCATTGTGGCTGGGTTATCTCGGGCGGTCATTGTCACCGAAGCCCCGGAAAAATCGGGCGCGTTGATTACTGCTAAATATGCCAACGAATTTGGGCGTGATGTCTATGTTTTACCGGGGTCGTTAGACAATAAAAACGCGATCGGGTGTTTAGGCTTATTAAATCATGGGGCAAATGTCATCTTAAGTGAAGGGCATTTATTGGAAATGTTGGGAACGATGCCGCAATTAGATTTATTTGAGGAAACGCCACCCCCCTTACCCGAGATTGCCCCGGAATTAAAGGAATTATTAAGCGCGATCGCACCCGAACCAACTGCTTTTGATGTCATCGTGCAAACGGTATCCCAAACCGCCAATGACGTTTCAGCCCGACTCCTCGAACTAGAATTGTTGGGATTAATTGCTCAAGTTCCTGGTCTGCGCTACCAACGTCTGCGGTAATCATGCTTGCTGTTAGGATAGGGGAGAAATTTTGGAATTCATATCCTGCTTTCCCGGTTCCAATCTGTAAACCCCAGCTAAACAAGGAGAAAAATTAATGTTGAAATCCTTATGTGTGACTAGTGTTAGTCTGGCGATTCTCGTAAGTTTATCCACCCCAGTATTAGCCGAATCTTCCACAGCAGCCCCACTGGTGCAAATCAAACAATCTACCTCGACTGACATTAATCCGGAAGAACTCGAAAAGTTTGCTGCTGCAATGGAAGACATGCGCGCAATTCAGCTCGAATCTAGAGATGAAATTAGTGCAGCGATTGAGAAAGAAGGATTAAGCCAACAGCGATTTCGAGAAATCTTACAAGCACAACGGAATCCAGACGCAGAAACGGATGCCTCAGAAGCAGAACTGCAAAAATTTGATAGTGCAACGGAACAACTGGCACAAATCCAGCGCGATACCCAATCTCAAATGAAAGATGCTGTCATCTCTCAAGGCTTAGAAGTTGCTCGTTTTCAAGAAATTTTACAGTCGGTTCGTCAAGATCCTCAACTCAAAAAACAAGTTCAACAGATTATTCGAGAGGAGAATAATAGTAATTAGTGATTGGTGAAATAATCCGACTGGAGGCTCTAATTATTAGAACCGCTTGGGATCATTCTTCTTTTTAGTAATGATCACTCCCGATTATTGGGGCTGACAGCGTTGACAAAAATGGGAAGACCGTCCATTAATTTTGCAACGTTGGATCAGCGTACCACACTGACGACAAACCTCTCCCTCGCGACCATAAACCCAAGCCTTTCCCATATAATTGCCATTTACTCCCAACAAGTTGAGAAAACTATTGAAGGTGGTTCCCCCTTGTTCGATTCCTGTTTCCAGAACAGAAAGAATGGCTTCATGGACTCGTTCCACCTCTGAGAAAGTCAAAGTATTGGCAACTCGTAATGGGGCAATCTTGGCAAGAAAAAGCGCTTCATCCGCATAAATATTGCCAATGCCGGCGACAACCGTTTGATCTAATAATGCGGTTTTAATGGCACAGCGGCGAGTTTGCAATTTGTTTTGTAGATGATTGGGTGTGAATTGCGATGAAAAAGGCTCAACACCAAGCTTATTTAAACCAGTAATAATGGTTTTTGGTTCAACTTGGGGAGGAACCCACCACACGCGACCAAAGGTTCGTAAATCAATAAAACGGAGTTCCTGTTCCTCCGGGAAAAAGAAACGGACTCGTGTATGTTTGGCTAAGGGGTCACTTTGCTTCACCCATAATAATTGACCGCTCATCCGCAAATGAACGCCCAGCCATCCCCCAGAAGAGAGTTCAGCTAACAAATATTTACCGCGTCGTTGCCATTTCTCGATGGCAGAATCTTTTAAGCCATCCCAAAATTCTTCAATAGAATCAGGGTGAGCAATGCTACGTTTGAGCAACACTTCCCCACCCTGACAAACTTGCCCGAGAGTGGATTGATTTAACCCACGGCAAACGGTTTCAACTTCAGGTAATTCCGGCACGAAATTACCTGATTAGCTTTTACTTTCTGTTTTTTCAGCTTTTGCTTTTTTCTTTGGTGCGGCTTCTACCACTTCCACTTCTTCTAAGCCGAAGTTATTGGTATTGACCCCGGAATAATTGACTTTATCAAAGCGAACAATCACCGGGTAAATAATGCCACTTTTATCGACACTGGCAACGGTACCGACATCGCCAAACCAGTAGGATTCTTCACGGAGGATTCTAACTTTATCTTTGCGATTAACTTCTGTCATGATAATTGCTGAAAAAATAACCTTTAAAATCAAGCGTACTATTAGTGTGGCGCGTGTTGGTAGGTTTTCGTTTTAAGTTTTATTGCAAATTTCGCCATCCTAACTGCACAAAATTAGCCGAACGTCCCCATAAATCAGTAGTTTGATAAATTTGTTCCAACTCCAAATTAAAAGGAACGGCAGTGGTCAAGTATTTTTGTGCCCATTGCCCAACATCAGGGGCAACAGAAGAAGCCACACTCATCCCTAATCCCATGCCTAATAACTGTGAAATTGGATCTTTTGGGAAAAAGACATGAGAACTTAAGGTTAAGCCCGCACTCAGCAGTAAAGCCACAGAAACATTGGTGCCACAACGGGGATGAATCGCTAAATCCCATTCCCCAGCGCGAAAGCGATGTAAGGCGGTAATGACGCCTCGCTGTAGCTGTTGAAGCGGCACTTCTCCATAGAGATAAAATCCTTTCTCAGTCGAGAGTCCCCCCAAAGTTTCATTGTCAGTCCGGCTTGGGGTCAAGTGAGTTGTTTGAGGGGTAAACGAAGCCTTTTCACTTAAAACCCAAACTGTTGCGTGTTCTAGGGCGTGGACTTGACGCAACATCAAGATTTCTTTTAGCCCAGGAATAAAGGGAAGTTGCTGTAGAAGATTACTATCCCCTGCCGGTTCGGGGGGAAAAAATTCAGTTGGGGTGTTGGTCATCATGAGCCAAACTCAACAGGATTTTGCTTTTTTCTAATTTAACGCTTCTCGCTAGCCAATTGATACCAGGATTAAAAAATTATCTTGCCTGAAATTGCAGCGATTAATCAGTGTCTAAAATAACTTGTACCCAATGGGGCGGCGACGGAATAGGATTCCCCAAGCGATTGAGAATCAGTAAAGAAACTAAATGAACAGCGAAGACATAAATAATACTATTGAGAATAATAGTCACCAGCGCGATCGCTTGGACTAGCCACAGACTGGGTTGGGCAAGTAATCCTAATTGGACAAACCCCCACTCCAAGAACTGGGCAATTTGTGAAGTCACATAAAGCCATAAATCTTCTCCTAAAAAGATGGAGAGTAACCAAAAACGAAAGAAAAAGCCAAATGTGCCAATAATGGCACCAACTGCAATCGATAATTCCCAACTGCTTCTTCGACACCAACATGCTCCGAGTTGAATGCCCATAATGCCATAAGGAATCACATACAGAATACTGCGCGTTGGTCCCATCAAAATGGATAAGAGTAACCCTACAATTAAAGCACTCATCCAAGAGGCTCGCATTCCTCTCCGTAAATAGACCAGCGCGATCGGCAAAGGAAAAAGAAGTCGCAAGAGGGGACCCGGCGGAAAATAAAAATTTATTAACCAAATCAAACCAGCAGCACTGGCTAAAAAGGCAGTTTCTACCATGACAACTGCCGATGTCCCCCCCACTTCTATCCCCGCTTTGTCTGCAGAAGAGGTCGGTTTTTCTTCTTCGTCTGCATCAACCCAATTCACTTCAGAACTCAATTCATCAGACTCTATATTTGCCGTGTCGTTAGCACTGGCATTTTCATCAAAGTCATTCTGAAAATTGCTCATAAAGTGGGCTCGCCTTGGAAAATCTGATTAGATTGTAAACCCATGACAATTTATTCAAACAAAGAAGAAGGAGACGATAAGACTTCTTCTAAAGCAAAAATATTGGGAATGTGTAAGGTGTGATGTTCCCGTCGAATCAGTTCACTTTTTTCCAACTTAGCAAGAACGCGGGTTACCGTTTCTCGAGCCAGTCCACTCAAGCTACTTAATTCGCGATGAGGAAGGTTGGGAATATCAACTCCTTCATTCATTTGTTTCCCTTGACCTTCTGCTAAAAAGAGTAAAACATCAGCAACCCGAGAGACACTATCGGCTTCACGCAAGCGGAGGCGACGGTTGACTTGACGTAAGCGTTTTGCCATAAGCTGGGATAAACGGATCCCGGCTAAGGGTTCTGCCTGCAAAATTTTCAGAAAATCTCCGGAAGGGATACTACAAATCCGCGTTGGAGTTAGCGTAATTACATCAGTGGAACGGGGCACTTCATCCATTGCTGACATTTCACCAAAGACTTCGCCACTTCCCAAAATATTGAGCGTGACTTCCTTTCCATCTTTGTTGTACGTCCGTATTTTTACCCATCCCTCAATAATGAAATAAACGGAACCTCCCCAGTCATGCTCAAGGAGAATCACCTGATTGGCAGGATGATTGCGAGAGACAATATGACAGACCATTTCCCGTAAAGTGTCTTCAGGTAATCCCTCAAAAAACATTCCCGGAGCAATCAATTGGTCTAATTCTGCCTTGACATTACGAGTTGCCGTTTGCTCTTCCATACTAGCTATAGACATAACGAATCATTAGTGGTGGTGATCTTACGTTTAGTATAACTCTAACTTGTGAAGATCTTGTGACTTTCTCTGAGTTTACAAGGTGCCACGAAATAATCCTTGAGGACGAATCAGAAGCATCAAAACCATGATAGCGAGAGCTATCCCTAGTTTATACTGAGATCCCAAAAAAGGTACACTGAGTTCCTGCGCAATTCCAATGACGTATGCGCCAGTAATCGCACCATAAGGATTACCAATCCCCCCTAAAATTACGGAAGCAAAGATGGGTAAAATTAAAAACCAACCCATGTTGGGGCGAACCGCTGTGATCAGTCCATAATTGGCTCCCGCGATCGCGGTTAAAACCCCTGCAATTACCCAAGTCCAAATCACGACTTGTTCCACATTAATCCCTGACACACGGGCTAAATCAATATTGTCAGCAACCGCCCGCATCGCTTTGCCAATTTTGCTGTTTTGAAGCAGAAAATGCAAAATGACAATGGCCAGTAAAGATAAACCAATGGCAATGATGCGATAGTAGGCAACTTTCAGTCCAAAAATATCCAAAGCCGGTAGAATTGGCAAGTCATAAGATTGGTTACTCCCTCCCCAAATTAATAAAATCGTACTGCGCAAAAAGAGGGCTAAGCCAATGGAAATAATGATTAAAGTAGTCGGTTGGGCGCGAACATTGCGCATGGGTTTCCAGAGCAAAACTTCCGTTACTAACATGACAATGACAGTTCCGATCGCGCCGACGATCATGGAAAGCCAAATATTTAAACCCGCTACGTTACTCACCCAGGTCATATAAGCGCCAACTGTCATCAAATCACCTTGAGCAAAGTTGGGTAAACGCAGAATACCAAAGGTTAAAGTGAGTCCAACAGCAACCAGAGAAATAATACTACCCACCGCGAGTCCGTTAATCAAAAGTTGTGCAGTATCCATGTTGAGTCGAGATAGAATTTGGTTATTATTAGTAATCAGAATAGTTAACCTTGGGAAAAATTAGTCCTTGATTTAGGCTATTGATTTCTAATTCTTAGTACTTGATTATGAATGATTTTAATTCCCCTTTGAATGCCGAAACAACGCCCGACGAAGCCAGCGAAACCCGTCTTCCTCCCTGGGGAAGTGTGACTGTTTTGGAAAAAGGAGAGCGGTACTGTATTAATCGCATTGAACTTAAGCCAGGACATCATATTAGCACGCAACTTCACTATCATCGTACAGAACACTGGGTCGTTGTTGCGGGAACAGCGAAAGTGATTAAAGACGGAAAAGAACTAACGCTGATGGCTAAACAATCCACTTATGTTCCGATGAATACTCCCCATCGGGTTGAAAACCCCGGTGTTATTCCTTTAATTATGATTGAAGTGCAAAATGGGGAATATTTAGGAGAGGATGATATTGTTCGCTTTGGTGATGGGGAAGTTTAAATTAACTATCAAAAAAAACCGTCATGGCACGAGGCGATCAAATTTACATTTTAGAACGCTTTGTTAATTTACAAGGGGTGTATGAACATCATGGTATTGACTGTGGTGATGGCAGTGTCATTCATTTGCGCAAGACGAATGAAATAATTACTCGCGCTTCTTTTGCCGAGTTTACAAAGAACCAAACCGTTTATGTGAAACATTACCCGCTTTCTTTTGTTTCTGATGTCGTGGTTCATCGTGCGGAAAGCCGTTTAGGAGAAAAAGCCCGTTACAATCTTTTGTTTAATAACTGTGAACATTTTGCCACCTGGTGTAAGACGGGTTATCCTCATAGCCAACAGGTGAAAGATTTTATTCCCATTTGGTCGCGAATGAAGGTGGAAAATCTTTCCCAACCTCTAGAAGAAGCGCTGGAAGAAAATCAAGACACGACAGCACAAGCACAATTATTCAATGATGCTTTGGCTGATATTAAAAAAGTTTGGGATCAAACTCAACCTCGCTATAACCAGACTTTAGCAGAGATGAAAGTGTGGCAAAGTGTTGCTTGGAAAGCACTGCAGGAAGGAAAAGAAGAAGTAGCCAAAGCAGCGATTAAGCGAAAACTTCGCTATCAAAAGCAAGCGGAAAAAGATCAAAAACAGTTGGAACAATTAGCCAAGATGACCGAAACGTTGTTGCAATCTCGTTTTTCTCAGCGCTCATCTTAAGTTTTTTCTAGTCTTCAAGGATGAGTCAAAAATTAGGCTAAGCCAGGTCCTAAAATGATTGATACGGTTTTTAAAATCTTAGTTAAGAATGTCTGACTCAAAACATATCCATGCTGCTGTTGCCAATCTCTACAACGCTTATCCGTTCCCCCCTGAACCCTTACTGGATGAACCGCCACCGGGTTACAATTGGCGTTGGAATTGGACCGCTGCTTATGATTTCTGTACAGGAAT
>JAAANX010000094.1 GCA_009909085.1 Cyanobacteria bacterium GSL.Bin1
ATGCAAGAGAAATTTGGGCTTCAACCATCCTCATTGACATGCGCGTCATCTGATTCTTTCCGAATTCCGAGTTCAACTTCACCATCCCATCTTGATTCATCACCAAAAGTGAGCAAGAGCCGTAATTATTTGCCACTTGAATCGAAGTACATGATGGCTTGGCAAACTCAGCAAGAATTGAACATTCAATATGTGGCGATCACCAGAGCAAAACATTCTTTATTCTTAGTTCCTTTGGGAAAAACGGCTCAGGTTGACCTCACTAAGAAATATGGAGGGATGAGATTTCCTGATTGCAATGCAAAAGAAGGCTTACTTTAACGACATCATCAAATGGAGCCGAGGGGCAACCCTCAGCTTAAATCAGTTTTTAGACGTTTTAAAAGAAACCGACCCCAGCAGCGATCGCGCAGGAAGAATGGGAAGAAGCCAAGGGAGTTGCCAGCCGAGGAATCGAAAAACTGACCGAGGCAACAACCCTTTCCACCACTGCCAAACACGCCATAAGAGGAATTGGGGGAATTAAAAAATTAGGGCTGATGACCGAAAAGCAAGAGACATGGCTGAAAAAAGAATTTATCAATCTCTATGAAAGTTATTTAAAAGTTCCTTACAAATTATTGGGAGAAGCAAGAAACGAGCCATTAACCCCTATCTCTGGTAGTGAAAAAATTGGGAGGCGGATGAATCAATGACAACTCGCGAACAGATTTTAAAAGTACTTAGCCCCTTTCCTTGCACTCGTGAGGAAATTATTGAGAGCTTTTATTTCACCCGTTCTATTACAGGAATTGAGAAAGAATTGTATGAATTGGAGTTGAAGGGAACGATTTATATGAACTGTTGTAACGAAAAGTAAATTTTAATAACAAATACTTGACTTTTGAGGGAGAGTAATTTGGCTTATCTCTGTAACTTGAGGGAAGTGAGGGCGCGTAGGTTGGAAGGCATCGCGCAGGAGACAGCACAAGACTCAGAAACTTTACAGAATGGGGAAAAGAGCGACTTTAACTGCCATTAGGAGGATATTCAAGAAAATGTTACTGCCAGAAACGGAAGTTCAACCAGCCTTAGAGCAAGCGCAAAGAGCCTTTCCCCGTTTTACTAACTGGAATTATATTAACCAAGCCAATGGAGACTATTTTGGGTTTACCATGTGGGGAGAATTGACGATCAAGCCTGATGAAACGATGCCTAGATACTTTTTTATCACGATCGATGCTCCTGAAAACCAATGGCGAGGAACCTTAACCATCGGACAACATTCTTATCTTTGGTCGAGTGCAGATGCCGGCGATGCTCACTTGCTAGGAACCGGTTATTGTGATTCTCTAGAAGCAGCAATTAGCCAATTGAAAGCAGAAATCGAAAGACTGTTTCAGGCAATTTTGGGGAATTAAAGAAGCGCGATTGGACTCCATTCATGCTTTACTTACCGTGCTAGATGGGCAGAAAAATTGGAGGTTTCTGTTGAATCCATTAGGCTGCGATCAATGCGAAATAAGTGGGCATCCTGTTCATCAACGGGACGCTTAACCTTTGATAGTTCTTGATTAGAGTTGCCTCCTCATTTACAAGACCACGCGATCATCCATGAACTCTTACACCTACAAATTCCGAATCATGGGAGATTATGGCAATGTTTAATGGAAGCCTATCTGGGAGACTATCAATCTTGTAAACGAGAGTTAAAGAAAATTGCGCGCGATCGCGTGAAGTTAAAGAACTAGGCTGACTCTAACTGTTTGTTTAAATATTCATTTTCGGGTGTTTCTCCAATCTCCCAACACTCAGTTCCAACCTTCTGCAGGTGATTCCCCGAAATTGGAAAATGCATTTCGAGAAGTGGAGGAATGGAAAAAGCACGTTGCAGTCTTTTTAATTGGGTTTGTGTTGCACCGCATTATTGTCGCCATTCGTAAAAAGCCTGAGTTAAGGCAGGACGAAATTTGGCTGACTTCGTTTTGGAACGCGTAGGTCGGAGACCGAGCCGTAGGCATCGTCAATCGCTTTGTTCCAGTTTAAGAAGTTTCAACCAACTTTACCAGTGAGCCGTATCAGAACCGCCTTTAATCGGACCAACGACACGAGACGTAACCCATCCCGCATAAAGACCTCCCGGTTGCGGTTTAGCGCGTTCATCTCCCAGAAAACAGGTGAGCTGTGCTGGATGAGGGGCAACCCAGCCTGCCAGTTGCTCAAAGCCCCGATTCAAATCCGTTAGAGGATTATCATAAGAAAACGCTCCCCATTTTGCCCTGAGTCCCCCTGCAACCACATCATATTGAGTAGCGACCCCTTTCCACTCACAGATAGAAAACTCACCATTCGTCACTAAGACATCCTCTCGCCAATCTTTAGGAGGAGCATAATAAACTGGCGCACCGGCAGTTTCGACAATCCTTTTGGCGCGACTGCTTTCCATCACTAGAGTGTCTCCGAGATAAGCGCGAATGGATGCTTCGGCAAGACGGATTTCTGGCGGGCGAGGGTAGTCCCAGACACTTTCTTGATTCGATCCCGGTATCTGGCGAACGAGATCAGGGGGCGGGAGTTTTTCCCATTTTGCTCTGGTGGCAAGCAGATGGGGCATCAGGGTTTTGATGTCTGGAGGGTTAGCCATAAGATGTTGAGAGAAATGGTTTCTACAATTTTTATTTCTTTGATTAATGAATTGCCATTTGCTGTCTGTCCACTTCAATCATCAACTCGTCCCCTTCCTTTAGTCCATCAATGGGACAGGTAATAATCTCCAGAATATCGGGAGCTTGAAAATGTTCGGGCTTAGTCTCAGGATGAGGATAGTAAATCAATCCATTTAATGGGTTATTGGAATCCGTCACAATTCGGCAATCAAAAAACGAGAAGTCTTCGGCAGGATTCTCAGGTGACCACTTCACGTTTTTAAAGGTGAATTTGGGAACTTTGACTTCATATTGGTGTGGAAAAATAGAGAGATTGATCGTGCCTAAATAGTAGTTATCGAGATTAAGTCCCCTTTCATGGAAAAATGGTTTTTGCAATTCCAGCGTCCCTTTCGGGAAGCGAGGATCGCCGGATTTTCCTGAGGCAACACCATATCCTCTCTGAACCTTGCCTTTGACTGAAATCCAATTTCCCATTCCCATGCCTGAGTTAGGTAGTCTTTACAATTTTACTATTATGGTTGTTCTTACGCATCAGAAGTGGATTCACGTTTTTTACCTTGAATGTTAGGAAGTGTTTACCCCATGGATTAATATCTATAAATCGTTGCTTTGAACAGCCACTAGCTCTTGATAACTCTTGATTAAACTAGAAAGTTGAGAAATTTCATCACTGACATCAGTATCTTCATCTTCGTTGAGTATAGTTTCATAAAATCTTTCCAGTAGCTGTTGATGCTTTTCAATCAACTGTTCATGCTTCGTTTGCCAAGATTGCTCTTTTGGTGAAGACATAAATCAATTTATAATTGCAAAAACATGATTATCCCTTTAAAAACTATCATTAACCCACCCACAACTCAGTCTCATGAACATTGTTATTGCTCATGACTTTAATGATTTCGCTCGGTGCATCATGATTCGTACACGGGTTTTTGTTATCGAACAAAATATTTGCGCTGAGATTGAAACCGATAAATGGGAAAATTCCTCCACTCATTACCTTGCGACTGATGGGGAAAAAGCTCTAGCAACAGCGCGATGGAGATTAATTGACAACCAAGCCGCTAAGATTGAACGGGTTGCCGTTTTGAAAGAAGCACGGGGTCAAGGGGTGGGAACGGCATTGATGCGCTACCTTCTCCAAGAGATTCATTCTCAGCCCAATATCCAAACCATTAAACTGGGCTCTCAAAATTCAGCCATTCCCTTTTATGAAAAACTGGGCTTTCAAGTCATCGGTAAAGAATACCTCGATGCTGGCATTCCCCATCACCTCATGGTTAAAAATAATTCTGATGTATGAATCGCGGTGCAATTATTGACCCAACGGGCTGCTATCGCTACTTGCTGTGGCGAGAATGGGAACCGAACACTTCTCGGATTACCTTTATCATGCTCAATCCCAGTCGCGCCGATGCCACGGTTGATGACCCCACGATTCGCCGTTGTTTGGGGTTTGCTCAAGATTGGGGATATGGTTCCTTAGCCGTGGTTAATCTTTTTGCTTACCGCACCTTTAATCCGACTATTTTGAAAGAAGTCAGTGACCCGATTGGACCCGAAAATGATCAATATCTTCAAGAAACCATTCAACAGGGACACTTAACGGTTATCGCTTGGGGAAATCGAGGCAATTTGAATCATCGCTCGCAAGAAGTGATGAAGTGGCTCACTGAGTTGGACTTCCTTTACTGTCTAGGGATTACCCAGTGTGGTTTTCCTCGCCATCCTCTTTATCTGAAAAAAGACACGCCATTGATGCGCTATTCCCCTTAAAGTCAGAGGTCTTGGAAGATTAACCACTATCATTTAAGCTAAAAGTAAAGATAACTGCTCTACTTTTTACTTTTTAATCATGGCTGATTCGGAACTGGTGGAGGGGATACTGATCCCCTCAACACAATCCAAACCCCCTCTCTCAACATTGGAGCCAGAAGAAAAATGTTCCTTTACCTCTGATGACCAGGTGGTACAAGATTGGTTAGCAGATAAGAGTGCGCATACGCAGAAGAGTTACTTTGCTACGCTACAGCAGTTTTTGGGCTTGATTGGCGGGAAACCGTTACGCGCTGTTGCCAAGTCTGATATCAGAATGTTTTTGGATTATTGTTTGCATGAACGAGCAAATTCGTCCGATACGGTGAACAAGAAGTTAGCAGCCCTGAAGTCTTTGTTTCGTCACTGTGTTTCGGAGTATTATCGCGACTTTAATCCGGCTAAGATGCACCCACTCTGGCTGTAATTGGAGTATTCGGCTAGGATCAATTAATTTAAGTTAGAAAAAACAGTTTGAGTTGATTAAAGGTTGAAATAATTATAATCCCTGGTTCTCCATCAAACCCATTAACTTGCGTTTGCGACCATGAGTTTTCACCAGTTGTTCTCGGTACTGGAGCCATTCCGATTCTTGGTTAATTGCCAAATAAGTAGCGTGGACTCGTTTTAACCACTGCACAGCAGCTTCGTATGATTTAGCGTCAGAACGTTCAATAATGGATTCAGCACGGGCTTTGGCACTATCAATGATCCATTGGCTATGACTTTCGAGAACCTGATCCATTACTTTGAAAATGAGTTGCGTATGGTAACTGGATAAATGACTCACGATCGCGATCGCGTCCTCGATCAACCCTTCTTTTAAGAAAATATTGACCTTTGCCGTTTCTGCTCTCCAACTATCGGTTTCTCGGAGGGATTGTAATAATTCTGTTCTCAAGTCTGACCAATTGTGAGCTAAGGCTTCGAGCCTTTCATAGTCGGAGAAAGACGGTTCCATTTTGAAGGCAATGATCTTTGCTTCTAAAGCAGCCTCAGAATCGCCTATGGTTTCTGCGAGCTTGCTGGTCCAAATGGCAAATCCAGAATCTCGGACTAAGAAGTCGTTATCTTGAGGATCGAAACACAATTCCAGTCCCAATTGGGCAATGATTAGGGCTTGTGATTGATATTCTTTTTCCCATAAGGTTTCCGCTAAGGCTTTGGCTTCTAGGAAAGAATTGATCGCAGTGGGAGCAAGGGCCATCACTTGTTCAACTCGTCCCAACCGAGCCAGCATGATTAAGTAGTCTTCAATTTGTCCTTCCGCTTTGGCTAAACGAAGATATTCTTCATAACGTTCTTGCCGTTCGAGAATTTTTAGACGCACTCGGCTCAAGTCTTCTGCCCACTCAGGGGGTTCACCTCGCCAAGGTCGTTGTTCTGGCGTTTCCCCGGATAGCACCTTTAATAAGGGAGGATAATCCCAGCCTTGGCGTAAGGCTTCCAGAGCCATTGCAAAACTGCCCCATTCCTCTTGCCACATTTCTATTGCTTCTTGCCACAGTAAAACTTCCTCTTCCATGAAGTCTTCACTTAAAATCGCTTCGGTACAAGCGCGATCAAAATCAATGTCTATATCTTCGGGTTCTAAGCCATAGTCAGAAACCACGTCCCAATTTTCAAAACATCCTTCGATAATTCCCTGTAAAATCATTAAAGCATTGTTGCCATCTCCGCGTTCGGCAAATGTCATCGCTTCATCAATGAGCCGAGACAATCTCAACTCAACGTCATTGTCGTCCCAACCATTTTCCCAAGCGAGGACAGTATCGTGCAGAATTTGTTCCACTCGTCGCTTAAAGGGAGCGGAATCAACCGTTGTTCGCTTCGGTTGGGCTTTGCTTGATTTTGACTCTGTGGGGGCTGGCGTTGCTGTAAATAAACGACTGACCTGAAAATCAATCTCTTCGATCAGGGTCGGATCGTTTTCCACCAGTGCTTGAATCAAATTTTGGGTTTGGACAAGATTCAATTGATCGAGTAATTCATTGAGACTCGGGCGTTCTTGAATCTCCTCAGGCTGATTTAAACAAAACAGAAGTGTCGCGACAATATGTTTGCACCACCCTTCAAAGCTATAGGCACAAGTGCAGGTGGTGTGGGTGATTCCGTGGTCGTCAAAAGTGATTGTAATGTGATAAGGGTCGATTTCATTCCCTTCTACTTGACTAGAAATGGTCTGCTTGCGCTGTGTTACGGAGAAGACGGCTCCCGTGTGAAAATAATCTTGACCGCGCTCTAAAGACTGAGGTCTGGTATTTTCCTCAATGACAGCATACGTTAAGTTCGGAATCACCATACTTGTTCAATTTGTCACCTTGTTTGATTTTAGCTGAGGAAACCTAGGGGTAAGGTGTTTTCTTTTTTATCTAACTCGCGCTATTCCATGTTTGAAGATTCGGTAACGTACAAGAATTTAATAACTAGAAAGTGATGGGTTTGAAAAGCTCTAACTTAGACTTGGTAGGAGTTAGCTTAACTCCAGAAACTGGACTAAATTTGGACTACCTGTTCCAAAAAACCTAGGCAAAGCTCCCTTTTAGAGAGTTTGATTGACAAACAGCAGGAAGTCTAAAAAAGTTCATGCCTGAGAAATCCGCAGTGATCGTCAAAATAAGCTTTTAACCCCCAGCTTTCTGGAGGCTTCCGAATGTCCTCAAATAGTCCAAATTTAGTCCAAGTGTTAGTCCAAAATGATAAAAAATGAGATTAGCAAAGGCTGGAATGCTTATATGGAAGAATTTTTAAGAAGCGGGTAAGGGGACTCGAACCCCTGACATTCACCTTGGGAAGGTGACGTTCTACCACTGAACTATACCCGCGCTAGATGACTATTATAGAAGATTTTCTCGTGACTGGAAAGCATTGTTGTTTACCCTGAAAAGTGGCGCACAAAATGACAGTTTAGTATCTATTTTGTCATAAATCTTAGTATCAACAGGTCTAGAATAGAGCATAATCGCCCTCAGGAGGATAAACAATGGGTTTAGCCAAAGGTGTTGAAATTTATGCTTTAGAGTCTATTCAAGGGGGAATGTCACAGTTTTATACTCCCCAAGCCAGCAACGAAACAATGCTGGTTGAAATTCCAGCCAATAGTGTTGATGATTTGTTTGTCCATCATTTCCAAACTGATCAGTTATTAGTGGTACGGGGCAGTTTTATTCTTGTCGTGTTGCAAAATCGTCGCTATGAATACATTCATTTGCGCGATCGCTGCCCCCAAGTCGTCAAAATTCCGCCCGGGATTCCTCACACCTCAATTAATCCCTATCCGGAAAACTGTCTTCTAGTCAATGCAGTACTTAGACATGGCTCACCTCATCCCAAAGATTATCAGCCCTTACCCCCCCCTTTTCCCTATAACTTTGATTGGGTAGAAAAGCAACTCTGCAAAGTCTAGTCAAAACTGATATATTCTTCAAGATAAGGGAGTTACAAGTGCCTCACTTCAGCTTCGCGGCAGTGAC
The DNA here is from genome assembly GCA_009909085.1 of Cyanobacteria bacterium GSL.Bin1. Classification (NCBI taxonomy): domain Bacteria; kingdom Bacillati; phylum Cyanobacteriota; species Cyanobacteria bacterium GSL.Bin1. The sequence goes on from JAAANX010000094.1 coordinate 7,937, forward strand.
GATTGGTTAAAATACCTTAAAATTAAAGCACTGTAGACAGTTTATGTCTCAACATTAACTTTGAGTATGCCCTTACTGATTTTGGTTGCTGAGGATGATCCCGGGATTCAACTCGCCGTACAAGACTACTTAGAACTCTTAGGTTATAGAGTGGTTACTGCCAAAAATGGTGATGAGGCATTACGGCAACTGGAAACCTATCATCCTCATCTGATTGTTGCCGATATCAAAATGCCAAAAAAAGATGGGTTTGAACTGATTCATCAAGTTCGCGAACGTCCAGAATTCCGGCTCTTACCGGTAATTTTTCTAACGCAACGGGGAACGACTGCTGATCGCATTCGGGGGTATCAAGCCGGTTGTGATGTTTATCTCCCCAAACCCTTTGAAATGGAAGAATTGGGAGCAGTGATTCGGAATTTATTAGCGCGATCGCAGATGACCCAATCGGAACAAGCGTTTAGTCCGCAAGCCAATTCCCTGTCGTTCCCTGAGCACGAAGATGGAAGAGAAGACTTTCATTTTACTCAACGGGAGACAGATGTTTTAGAACTCCTCACCCAAGGCTTATCCAACACTGAAATGGGGCAAAAATTACATCTCAGTCCCCGGACTGTGGAAAAATATGTCAGTAGTCTCTTACGCAAAACTGACACCAATAATCGTGCGGAATTAGTCAGCTTTGCGCTCAAACATCATCTGATTTGATAGAATGACTGGACCTATAATTTATCAATATGCTCCCCGAGAAAAGGGGACCTTGATTAAACGCTATAAACGCTTTCTCGCTGATATTGAACTTGACTCAGGAGACGTCATTACTGCCCATTGTCCAAACACGGGTCCCATGACAGGAGTTTGTACACCCGGTAGCCTAGTGCTGGTTTCTTATAGCGATAATCCGAAGCGAAAACATGCCTACACCTGGGAAGCCATTCAAGTGAACGATACGATTCCGACTTGGGTGGGCATTAATACAAATTTACCGAATCGGGTGATTAAATATGCCTTAGAACATCATCTGTTACCCGATCTCGCCCATTGTTATCAAAGGGTACAACCAGAAGTCCGCTATGGCAAAGACAATCAAAGTCGGATTGATTTTTTATTAACAGGGAAGGAACAAGCCCCCATTTATTTAGAAGTGAAAAATGTCACGTGGGCAAAAGAAAAGCAAGCGTTGTTTCCTGATACCGTCACCACTCGGGGTCAAAAGCATTTACGAGAATTGATGGCACTACCCCCTAACGCTCATGCGGTTATGTTGTATTTTATTAATCGCGGGGATTGTACTGATTTCAGTGCCGGTGAAACCGCTGACCCGAAATATGCTGAACTGTTAACAGATGCAATGAAAAAAGGGGTGAAAGTGCTCCCCTATCGCTTTGAAAATACGGTTGAGGGCATTAAATTTTTAGGAAAAGCAGAGATGATTCGTCATTAGTCATTGGTGATTGGTCATTAGTTCTTTGTTACTCATTAGCCACTGGTTACTGGTCAATGGGAATCAACTATCTGGTTCAGAAATCAACCCTTGAAAAATGGTAAAATCTGGCTACCGAATTTTTGAGAATTAACGATGTTTATAAAATCAATGCTTAAACGATTGCTTGCTTTTAGTTTAGTGGTGATGATCACTGTTGTGGGTTTAGCTGGCTGTAGTGGCGCTGATACCGGCTTAACTGGAAATTATCGCCAAGATACCCTGACCGTTTTAGAAACGTTACGGACGACTCTCGAAATTCCCGTTGATGACCCCAACCGAGAAGAAATCCGAGAGAAAGCGCGTGAGCAACTGAATGATTATGCCGCTCGTTATCGTCGCAACGAACAAGTGGCTGGCCTCCGTTCTTTTACCACAATGCAAACGGCTCTCAATGCCTTAGCCAACTATTATACTTCGGCTTATGCCACACGGCCAATTCCCCAAAAAGTCAAAGATCGCGTCTCTCAAGAGTTTGCGCAAGTGGAACGGGCATTACGCCGGGAAGAAACCTAGGATTGAGTTTTTACCAAAAAGTCTCGTTGATATACTGTACTATGCAGGGCGTTTGAGGGGAAAGTTTGTTGGTAAAGTTACACTTTCGTTATTTCTAAGGGGATGACTTGATATGTCGAATCCGTTTAATTCCTTGAAGTCCCTGCATAGCTTACTTCGATTTCTAATCTTGGCAATTTTAACAACGAGTTTACTGGTGGGAATAACGGGGAGTTTATCCCCAGTGACGGCTGCTCAAAGTAATAACTATTGTCGATTTAACGATCGCGCGATCGCGCAGAAAGATCAGCTTCGCAACCAGGTATTTAACGGTGATACGAACGCCGAACCAGAGTATCAAAGTTTAATTCAACGCCACGGCGAACAACTGGTAGAGTGTCGAAACCGAACTTGGCCCCAAACCCAAGCGATTTGGCTAAGACTCTATCCCTGCGATACCTTACCGGGAAGAGTGGAAGAAATCTTAGATCATATTGTTGATTCCGGGTATAACGAAGTTTATGTAGAAGTTTTTTATAGCGGGCAAGTGTTGCTGCCAGCGAGCGAAAATAACACCCCTTGGGATTCTGTTTTGCGTTCGCCATCAGTTAGTGATAAAGACTTACTAGCAGAGGTAATTGCCAAAGGGCATGAACGTAACTTAAAAGTCTATGCTTGGCTGTTTAGTTTGAACTTTGGTTATGCTTATGCTCAACGTCCGGATCGGGAACAAGTTTTAGCTCGCAATGGCTATGGCAGAACGAATTTGTCTGATAGTGGAGAAGACGCCAAAGCCTTTGTTGATCCGTATAATCAACAAGCCAGACAAGACTATCTACAAATGCTCTCGCAGGTTTTAAAGCGGGAACCGGATGGTGTTTTATTTGACTATATTCGTTATCCGCGCAGCACCGGCACTAAATCGGTTGTTACCGATGTCAAAAATCTTTGGATCTATAGCGATGCGGCGTTCAACACCCTTCTGAATCGGGCTTTAAATGAAAAAGGACGGTTTTTGATTCGACGTTTTATTGAGAACGGTTATATTACCCGTAATGATGTCGAGAGAGTCACTGAGATGGAACCGAAAGGAAAACCACCATTGTGGCAAGGGCGCAAAGTGAAAGCAACGGAAGCGAAAATGACCTTGGAAGGTCGCCAAACGCTCCTGCAAGAACAATTATGGTACTTGAGTGTGGCTCATGCAGCGCAAGGAGTCATCGACTTTCTTTCCTTGGCGGCTGATTTGGTTCAAGGGCAAAATATTCCCAGTGGAGCGGTCTTTTTCCCGGATGCTAATCGGGTGGTCGGAGAACAAGGGTTTGATTCTCGCTTACAGCCGTGGACAAGATTTAATGATGTTGGACAATGGCATCCGATGTCCTACGCGGTGTGTGGTCGTGCCAGTTGTATTGTCGATTTGGTGCAACGAACCATGAGTGTTGCTGATTCTGAGTTGGAAGTTGTTCCAGCCTTGGCAGGGCTTTGGGGAAGAAACTATAAAGATCGTCCTCCGCTAGAAATGCAAATGGAAGCCATTCGGCGGAAAGTTCCCCGAGTTGCGGGTGTCAGTCATTTTGCGTATTCTTGGCAATTTCCAGAGCGCGATCGCGATCGTAAATTCTGTTCTTTGGGAGATAATTGATCCTGTCTTCATTGCTATCGGTTTTCTTATGAAAAGACCCATTGCGCTTTTTCTGGCTGGTTGCCTCACTGCTTGTAATCCCTCAGCTCAAGACGGCAAAGTGAGGGGGGACATTGAGGATTGCCCGGATCCGCCAGAAGAAGCGGTTTCCCTTGTCTCTCCTACCCAACAAGATATTCCCAACCCTTTTGATTTCTTGACAGAAGAGATTACTGCAAACGACGATTGGATTCGCTTTCAAAGCGAGAACTATGATTTTGTCTATTGTCGGGGCAATGAGAAATGGACCGTGCAACCGGGCACGTATCAACCGGCAGAGGAACCGGTGGTGGGAGAGGAGTTTTATGAACAACTTGCTAATCCGTCCTATCAAAGTGTTGACTTTCAGGGGAAAACCTATCAATATCGAACGCGCCTTGAACCCAATCCTTTTGCAGAAAACGCACAGTATCAAGAAGCTGAGCGGGTGCTGTTTGAAATCCTGCCGCCGGATCAAGACACACCGCTGGTACAGGAACTGTACACCCGAGAAGAGGTAAAAAATGCCAATTTGGGATTTAGTTTGGCTTACCCGGAAGCGTTGAAGGCTATTCCCTGGCGCGATCGGCTACTCTGGTCAATTACTGCCCCGCAAGGAGAAGGTTTTACGGGTCTGGCGACGCTTTTCACTTATCATCCTGAGACAGAAGAAATTGAAATCATCCAACCTGAAGCGATCAAAGGGCAAATCATTACTGATCTTGCTGTTTCTGAACAAAATCCGAACCTGCTTTGGTTGACCACCCAAACTTCAGGAGAAGGAAACCCTTACTTACCCGGGATGGGGCTCGTTCGTTACGATACTCAAAATCAGACGGTTACCAGCTATCATGTCCGGAATAGTCCTTTGGTCGGTGCCATTCCCACGCAACTTTGGATCGAAGGAAAAGCGCTTTGGGTGGGAACCGGTAATGGCATTTGTCAAGTACAATGGCAAACGGTTGAGAATCCCGAGAGTTGGTCTTGCTGGCGGTATGCTGTCTTCGCTGAACCTCCCGAAAATATTGCTCTGTTCGCCACCTCCAGCGCCGAAACAGAAGCGACGACCTTAGAACCCACTGCACCACTAGAAATCCTCTGGCAGAGTCCCCTCTTTGCTTCCAAACAACGCTATGAAGTTCGCTATGAGGAGGGATTTGTGATTACAGTAGAAGAAGGAAAAACCAGCTGGTCAGACAGAAATTGGGAAGTTCCTGCCTATTTTGCTCCCATTGATTGGCCAGGACGAGAATGGCATTGGAACGGCGATCATTTCCAACGGGGCTTTGATGAAGTTGCTTTTAATTTTGTCGGTGGGGGTCCCACCGGGGTAGGTACCACATTTAACTATGCAGATGGATTACCGGCGAATACGCATCATGCCTTGCGCGGAGATTTGACCTTACTAGAACTCACAGAAACGCAAACTAAAGTTCGCCATTACTCCGGTTGGGTGGCGCAAGAGAACTTATCTCCCTATGTCACCATTTTGCCAGTGGAACCGAGTCAAAATCCACAGCCCAATCCTTTAGCAGAAAAGTAAGACTTGCTACCGCTAGTGCCCAGACTTCATGCTAAGTTAAGCGCCATCTTTATCGAAATATAATCTATGGCGCGTACCTTTGTTGGCAAGCTGAAAACTCTCTGGCGTTATCCGGTTAAGTCGATGCAAGGAGAGGTCTTGGAAACGTCCGAGATTGGAACAAAAGGGTTATTAGGCGATCGCGCTTATGCACTTTGGGATGTGGCAACCGATCGCGTTGCTAGTGCGAAGAATCCTAAGCAATGGTCAGCACTGCTCAATTGCCATGCCACACTGGCGCAGACTCCTGAAACCTATCAACCGCTGCCTCCGGTTCACATTGCCCTCGGGAATGGACTTCACCTCACCAGCGAACAATCGGATCTCAATACTCACCTTTCTGACTGGATGGGTCGTGAAGTGAAGTTTCTCACTGCCGCACCGGAAACGCCGACTCTCGATCAATATTGGCCCGATGTGGCAGGGACTGCTCATCGAGATACGGTTACTCAACTGTTTATGCCGCCAGGGACCTTCTTTGATTCTTGTCCAATTCACGCTTTAACCACAGCCACCCTAAGGGCACTGGAAAATCTTTATCCCACCGGAAATTTTGCACCGCGCCGCTTTCGTCCCAATTTACTGATTGAAACCGAATCTCACTCCACAGGATTTATTGAAAATGATTGGGTGGGGCAAACCATTACCATTGGTGAAGAGGTGACACTTCAGGTGGATACGGCTTGTCCCCGTTGTGTTGTCACTACTTTAGCACAAGGGGAATTACCGCAAGATTTAGACATTTTGAAAACAACGGCTCAACATAATAATGTGATTGCTGGCATTCGTTTATCCGTCAAGCAAGGGGGAACCATTCGCACTGGCGATCCGGTTTGGGTGGAAGCCAGGACCGATTAAGATCTTGAACAGGTTGAGTTAAGACTTCCTAAATAAGGCAGTGGCACACAAATCCTCAATACTCCTCAAGTTCGGATCCCCAGCTAAGTAACTAATGCCGCGATGTAAATGTAAGCGAAACTGCTGGGCAAGGGTTTCCGCATCAGTGCCCAGTTCATCTTGATAACAGCGTTGTTTGAGGGCAAGAATCAACAAATCGGACATTTCCCCTCCGAAGACCCGCCAGGTGAGTTCTAAGTTGCTGTCGGACGGAATGGGAACCGGTGAAGGCTTTGTGGGTTCAGCGAGGGAACGGCAAAAGCCCCATCGACAGAGAATATTCCATTGTTCGATTTTAGTTTGGCGTTTCAGTTTAATCAGTTGATCCCGTCCGGTTTTGGAGAGGCGGATCCGTTCGAGAGGGGGTTCCATATTGTTTAGTGATCGTTTACCAGTTACGAATAGTGGGGGAGGGGGAAACCAGGAGAGCAGATGAAAGTGACAAGAATAAATCAAACTTTAATTCTCAGTGATCCATTGTTGCAGTGTCGTGACAACATCAGGAATGGGAATTTCCTCGGCAGATTGGTCGGCTCGTTTCACCACTTCCACTTTCCCTTCTTTCAGAGAGCGCCCAGTGACAATACGGTAGGGAATGCCAATTAAGTCCGCATCTTTAAATTTAACCCCGGCTCGTTCATCGCGATCATCGAGTAAAACTTCGATGCCGACCTTTGATAAGTCTTGGTAAAGGGTTTCTGCGATTTCAGATTGTTGGGTGTCGGTTATGTTGGGAACGGTAATAATTACCTGATACGGCGCGATCGCGACAGGCCAAATCATGCCATTTTTATCATAGGATTGTTCTACGGCTGCTTGGGCTAACCGAGAGACACCAATTCCGTAACAGCCCATGTAGAGGGGTTTTTCTTCCCCTTGTTCGTTGGTATAAGTCGCCCCCATGGCTTCGGAGTATTTGGTTCCCAGTTGGAAAATATGTCCCACTTCAATCCCACGGGCACTTTGCAGCAGTTGGTTGGGATCATGCACGGCGCGATCGCGCACTTGTGCTTCTCGCACATCCACCACGGTTTCCGGTCGGGTAAAGTGTTCTCCCCAGTTAGCACCAACAACGTGATAGCCAGTTTCGTTGGACCCGGTAACGAAGTTTTCCAGATTGACAGCAGTTTGATCAATTAAGCGTAAAAATTTCGGCTCGACTTTCTGACTTCCTTGAATATAATCATCGCTGAGATCAGGGGCAATATAGCCTAAAGGGAGAGCCCGCGTCGCCCATTTTTTCTGGGCGTCTACATCCGGGACATTCAAGGCAATTAGGGCTTGTGCGCCATGATTTGGGGCTAAACTGGCGAGAAAGTTATTCAGTTTGACATCATTGACATCTTGATCCCCACGAATACTCACTAAAACCAGCACTTGTTTCTCGTTATCATAAACGGCTTCGTAGAGAACATTTTTCACCACGGTGGTAGGAGAACAGTCTAAAAACTGGCAAAGAGCGGCAATAGTTGCAGTATTGGGGGTATCTCGTTTCTCATAGGTGGTAAAGGGAGAGGTTACTGCCTCTGGCGGAATTGAAACCGCTTTTTCTGAGTTCGCTGCATATTTCCCATCTGCGGTATAAAGCACTTCATCTTCACCGGCATCGGCAAGGACCATAAATTCTTGAGAAGCTGAGCCGCCAATGGCTCCTGAGTCCGCTTCCACGGCAGTAAAACTTAAGCCACAGCGCCGGAGAATATTGGCATAGGCTTGGCCCATGAGATTGTAGGTTTCTTTTAAACTATCAGGGTCGGCGTTGAAGGAATACGCATCTTTCATAATGAACTCACGACCGCGCATCAGTCCAAAACGGGGTCGAATTTCATCTCGGAATTTCGTTTGAATTTGATATAAATTTTGCGGTAGTTGGCGATAAGACCGGATACTATCGCGCGCGATCGCGGTAATCACTTCTTCATGAGTGGGTCCCAGTCCCAGTTGTCGCTCTTGCCGGTCAATGAGCGCAAACATAATGCCTTCTGCTTTGGTGTAGGTTTCCCAACGCCCCGATTCCTGCCATAATTCTGAGGGTTGGAGCTGGGGGAGTAAACATTCTTGCGCTCCGGTGGCATTCATTTCCTCACGGACAATCTGGGACACTTTATTCAGGACGCGCCACATTAGGGGAAGGTACGCATAAAGTCCACTCCCAATGCGACGAATATAACCCGCTCGGAGCAGCAATTGATGGCTCGGAATTTCAGCTTCTGCCGGGGTTTCCCTTAGCGTCACTAAGAGCATCTGAGACATGCGCATGGTTGTTTTTCCTTAAATCAGTTTCAGTAAATTGAATTTAGTTCACGCTTAAGCTACTCTATCGCGTTTATCCTCGGAAAATCGTTAATCCCTTCACCATAGCACTCCTCAACCGTGGCGCGATCGTTTTTTTAGACTTGCAATTTCGTTAAAATTTAAGTGATTCTTTGGAATGCTGCCTCGTTATGAATCAACTTTTCGCCTCAGCAGTGCTTTTATCAGCGGGGATTTTATTTCCCGCTTCTGTTTTGGCTCAATTTATTACCGATGAAACTAGTTGTCCCGCTCCTGTTCTCTCACAGCTCGATCGTCATCAAATTCAGCCGGATGAAACGGTAGAAAGTATTGCTCAACAATATAATTTATTGCCGGAAGTACTAATTCGTCTCAACCCAAATTTGCAACAAGACACGGTTCCTGTAGGTTCCGAAATTCTCATTCCGCCATTTAATGGGGTTCGCATCGAAGTCCCGGAGGGAACAACGTGGCAAGATTTGGAAGCCGCCTATGGCGTTCGCGCTGATGTATTATTTGAACTCAATGGTTGTACCGCCCAACCCCAAGTGGTTTTCCTGCCCGGTGTGGCGTGGCAAAGTCAAGATCCTGATGCTGTCTATACTTACACTGGTCTCAGTCATTATCCTTTGTCACAGTCTGGAGAAGTTGCGCTCAGTTATGGCTGGTCTGAAAATACAGAACAATCAAGTTTACACAGTGGCGTTGATATCGTCGTCCCCGTTGGAACCTCTGTTTTGGCAGCAGAATCAGGCAAGGTCGCCTTTGCCGGAGAACATCCCGTCTATGGGAATTTTATTATTATTAACCATGCGGGGGGGAAACAAACTCGCTATGGTCATTTGCAAACACTTGCTGTTCAACCTGATCAAACCATTACCGGAGGGCAAGCGATTGGTACCGTTGGAACAACTGGAAAACCCCATTCTCCCAATCCTCATCTCCACTTTGAAGTGCGTTATCAAACGCCACAAGGCTGGGTTGCCCAAGATCCAGAAATTCATTTAAACGCGATCGCGCAAGAAAGATAGAAATTATTTTCTATTGGAATTAAGGAAGGGAGGCTAACCTCACCGAAACTTATGGTTGAGTCACAGAAAGCCCCAATTCTCTTGCTTTCTGATAAGATTCAACAGACTCTGATTTTCGTCCCAAATTGTCCAAAACTAAGCCTCTATTTTGCCAAACATAAGCATTCTGTGGGGTCTAACACCTTTGCTTGATCTAAAGCGACTAAGGCGTCTTCGTATCGCTTGAGAGAAATTAAGCTCAATCCTTTATTCAACCAAGCAGGAGCAAATCGGGGATTTAATTGCGTCGCTTTATTGAGAGCATTGAAAGCTTCCTCATGTCTTTTCAGGACTTGTTCTAAGATCGTTCCTTGGGTGTACCAAACGTGATAGTCTTGGGGGCGAATTTCAGCAGCTTCTTTTAAAGTAGAAAGTGCCTCTTCCGGTTTTTGTAGCACTACTAACGTATTGGCTTTCCCTAACAGTGCTTCATAAAAGTCTTCATCGACAGCAAGCGCTTGTTCGTAAGAGTCGAGGGCTTCTTGTTGTCTATTGAGCTGTTGCAGAACCAATCCGCGATCACTCCAAAGGATGGGATCATTTTCTCGATTCTTTAAAGTACTGTCATAAACATTAAGTGCTTCTCTATATAGTTCTGTCGCTTCTTCTGGACGATTTAGAGCTTTCAAAGCAATCGCTTGTTTAAGCCAAATGTCGGGTTCATTAGGTTTGATTCTTTTTGCCTCATCAAAAGCCGACAAAGACTTTTCGTATTCTTTTAAACCAAGATAAGCCACACCTTGACCGCTAAAAGCTTCGGCATTTTGAGACTCAATTGCTAGGACTTGTTGATGAAATTCTAAAGCCTTTTCATAGTCCCCCCGTTCGTAATAGGCTTTCCCTAAATTATTAAGCGTTTTTAGATCATTGGGTTGAATACTAAGCGCTTTTTCATAAGAACTGATTGCTCCAAACGTTCGACCTAAAGTCAACAAAGCATCTCCTTGACCTTTCCAACCTCTAAAACTATTATTTTGGAAAGAAGTAACTTTATAAAACTGATCCAAAGCATCTGAAGCCTTTTTTTCTTCTAACAGTCTATTTCCTTGATAAAAATAATAGGCTGGTCTAATCCAAGGAGAAATTAATTCACTAATAATAATAATAATTAATCCGAGCACTGATAAAGGAATGATTAATAATTTGACTTTTGGCTTTGTAGAGGCTGAAAGTATGGTTGTATTAACCTTAGCCTCATTATTATTGAGATGATTGTAATTGCGCTGACTATGTTGTTGATCTCGAGGTATATTTTTTTCTTCTCCATTGCTATTAGATCCATTAGAAAGCGGTATGGTCGAGGCATAATTAATATTATGACTAGATTGATCATAAAAAGGAGACGCTAGAGGTTCTGTTGGTTGGGCTGGTTGTCGATCTGCATTAGACAACCAAAGATCGGTTGTCTGTGGTGGGTTTTGGTGAGGAGTTGCCTTGGAAATTACTGTTGATTGGGGTTCTTTTTTTCTTAAATCGATAGCTCTCAAAACCTCAGATGCCGATTGATAGCGTTCTTGAGGATTCTTCTTAACCATTTTGTTAAGAATATTCAATAAAGGCCGATCTACATTATCAAAGGCATGATCAAAAATAAGATTATCATTATTGTCTCTTTCAATTTCGATGGGATTGAGCTTCGTTAATAACTGCAGTGCCGTCATTCCCAAGGCATAAATATCACTATTCAATAGCGGTTGTCCTCTCTTTTGTTCTAGCGGCGCGTATTCAGCCGTAGCAATTTGGGTAGCAATTGGCGGATTTAAAGCGCGATTTTCTTGTGGGGAACTAGGGATATTTTGAGAATAATCGAGTTGTTTAACCGCTCCAAAATCAATCACAACGATTTTGGCGTTGCGATCGCGCTTAATTAAGTTAGAAGGTTTGATGTCCCGATGGATAATATTGCTTTTGTGTAGCTTTTCGAGAACTGATAAAACATCCCAAAGAAATCGCGATAAACTTTCCGAATCCCAATTTTCTCCAATGAGCTGATCGAGCGTTTTTCCTTCTATATATTCTTGAGCAATGTAGTAGTTCCCTTCTTCTTCAAAGTATTCGATAAATTCAGGAATTTGATCGGCTTGTTTGAGCTCTTTTAAAGTTTCTGCTTCTCTTTGAAATAATCGTTTTGCTGTAGAAATATCGGCGTTATCAGGATTGAGCCGTTTGATGATACATAAGGAGTTAACATTATTTTCGTCTTGAGCTAGATAAGTAAAGCCAAACCCTCCTTGACGAACTTCTTGAATAATTGTATAGCGATTTTTTAGCTTTTTATTAATCATAAATTTGTCACTCCGATACTTTTATCAAACCTCTTTGTTAATTTTTATAAAAGCCATAGAGTATAGGTTATGTTAATAGCCTTAGATGCTGATTGGATACTTAATCAAACCGCTCAATCGAAAGAATAAATAAAAAGTTATAAACCCTAATATTGTATCGTTTATCCCTTGTCCGAAAGTGATCTTGCGCATATTTTTATAAATGTTAATTTTTGATCTGCGCTACTTAAGTATGGTAACATCAAGGTCTACTTAAATAGATCCTAAATAGGTTGGGTTGTGAGGACAAAGATAAAAAATAGTTGGTATGTTTTCAGAAAAATTTTTATATTTTTTGTATCATAAGATACTTTTTATTTTGTTGTTAGGTTTTGGGTTATCTCTAGGAAATGGAAAAAGGGAGAGTCTAGCTGCAGAACTTTCTCAAACCCTCTTCTCCGTTAATAAAATTGAACAATTTGAAGATTTAGAAACTTTGGAGCAGCAGGAATTTGATCTTGAACCGAAGATTTTGTCTCAGCTACCCAATCCCATCACGCCTCGACCAGAAGAAGAAGACATTCCCGAACCCGAACCGCCACCAGAAACGCCGTTGGATGTTACTCCGCCACCGGGAGTTGAAACTGAACCATTTGATAACATTCCTGGGACGGTAACGGTCAGTCAATTTGAGTTTCAGGGGAATACCGCTTTTAGTGATGAAGAGTTACAAGCGGCGGTTGCTGAGTTTATCGGAAAGCCGATTACCTTTAGCCAACTGCTACAAGTAGAAGAAATTATTCGTAACAAGTACACCGCAGGCTGTCGAGAAACGGAGGAAGAACTGCCCTGTTACATCAACTCGGGAGCAGTCATTGAAGCCAATCAAACGATCGAGCCGGAAAATGCCACCATTACCGTCAATGTGCTGGAAGGGGAACTGGAAAGGATCGAAATTACAGGCACAAGAGGTTTAAATGAAAGCTATATTCGCAGCCGTTTGCAAAGGGGAATTTCTAAGCCTTTAGAAAGGAATCAACTGATAGAAAATCTGCAACTGTTACAGTTAGACCCCTTGATTGCTAGTATTTCGGCGGAATTGTCTGCTGGATCTCGTCCGAATAAAAGCTTTTTAGAGATTGAGGTGATCGAAGCCGATTCTTTCTTTGTGGAACTCATTACCGATAACGAACGTAATCCCTCAGTGGGAAGTTGGCGTCGGGGCTTCAGAATCAACGAAAACAATCTCTTGGGTTTTGGCGATCGCGTCTTTTTAGAATACATTAACACCGATGGGAGTAATGATCTCGATCTGGGTTATTCTGCCCCGCTTAACGCGAGTAACACCACGGTTAATCTTGCCGGAGGAATTACAGACACAACAGTGGTCGAAGAGCCTTTTGACCGCATCGATATTACCGGAGATTCTTTTAATGTTGACCTTGGGGTACGTCAGCCAATTTTGCGCACCCCCACTAAAGAATTGGCGTTGGGCATCAACGCGACCCTTCAGGAGAGCAACACTGCCATAGAGGGTAAAGATGTTCGTCTTTCTCCTGGTGCAGATGAAAATGGGCAAACGCGCATCTTCGCTTTGAGGTTTACGCAAGAATATACCAACCGCACTCTACAACAGGTGTTGGCGTTAAGGTCTCAATTTAATTTGGGTATCGATGTGTTTGATGCCACGAATAACGACGACCCCGAACCAGACAGTCAGTTTTTTGCTTGGCGCTTACAGGGACAGTATGTCAGGCGACTGGCGAGAGATACGTTAGTGGTTTTACGTTCGGATCTTCAGCTTGCCAACACGGCTTTAGTTCCGCTCGAACAGTTTAGCGTTGGGGGAGTACAGAGCGTTAGAGGGTTTCGTCAGGATGCTTTATTAACTGATAATGGCTTTTTGGCATCTGCGGAAGTGCGCTTACCGCTGCTGCGAGTAGAAGAAGTACAGGGGGTTTTACAAGTTGCGCCTTTTGTCGATCTCGGTGTGGGTTGGAATAATGACACCGAAAACAATCCCAATCCCGAACAACAGACTTTGGTGGGTTTGGGAGTGGGTTTGCAATGGCAAATGAATAATTTAACCGCTCGTATCGATTATGGTATTCCGCTAACAGAGGACATAAATGACGGTGACACGTTACAGGAGGAGGGGATCTATTTTTCCGTAACTGCTAGTCCGTTTTAACCAACCCTTATAATTGGCGCGCTCAATTCTCATTCTCCAAACCTCTCTTTACTACTCATTCCTACTTCATTTTGATTTAAATCATGTCACCCCCTACTGCTAAAACCTTAATCTTTTCCGCTTTACCTTTATTTCTCTTGCCTTTGCCTGCTCAGGCTCAAACGCCAGTCGAAGCAGATGGAACGACCTCAACCACTGTCACTACAACGACGACAGGTGTTCAAATTGATAACGGAAATCGTGCGGGCGGAAATTTATTTCATAGTTTCCAAAAGTTTTCTGTACCGACCAACACAGAGGCTTATTTTAATAATGCCAATGATGTGGCGAATATTTTTTCTCGGGTTACCGGAAGTGAGATTTCCAATATTGACGGTTTGATTCGCGCGAATGGGACGGCTAATTTATTTTTAATGAATCCCAATGGGATTATTTTTGGGGAAAATGCCAGTTTAGATATTGGCGGTTCCTTTTTTGCGACGACTGCAGACAGTATTTTGTTTGAGGACAATGTTGCCTTTAGTGCCAGCGACCCGACAACTCCTTTGTTAACTAGCAGTATTCCGATTGGAGCTAATTTTCGCGATAATCCTGGGGATATTGTTAATCAATCTGTAGCACCCAATCCCAATGGTGAAGTGAATATAACGGGTGGGGCAACCGGATTACAAGTATCTACAGGCAACAATTTAGCATTAGTTGGTGGCAATATCGCCTTAAATGATGGCAATCTAACTTCAAAAGGAGGACGAATTGTAATTGGTAGCATTACGGAAGCTGGTGAAGTGACTCTAAAGTCAATCGAGGATAATTGGCATTTAGATTATGGATTAATTAATTCTTTTGGTGAGATTCGTCTAGAAAATACAGCCGTAGTTGATGTTGCTGGTGCCAATCAAGGAAGCATCGATTTTCAGGGCGAAAATATAGTTTTAGAACAAAGCAGAATATCTGCGGGAATAGGAAATGAATTAAGCTCTGCTGAGAGCCAAGCTGGAGATATTACCCTCAATGCAACAGGATTAGTGAACATCACCAATGGCAGTGTTATTAGCAATCAGGTAAATACAGGCGCAAAAGGGAACGCCGGCAATATTGAAATATCAGCTCAGTTACTTTCTTTAACTAATGGCGCTCAACTTGTGAGTAATACCAGAGGATTAGGTAATGCTGGTGATATTAATATCAACGTAGAAGATGACGTCAATTTAGTAAATTCCATTGTTCTTTCTGAAGTTACTGAAAGGACGGGTCGAGGTAAAGCGGGTGATATCAGCATCAAAACAGGGTCCTTACTACTTCAAGATGGCTCTGCTTTACTGGCTGATACAGAAAATTTTGGAGATGCCGGAAATATTATTATTGAAGCTCGCAATGCTGTAACTCTTCAAGGAATAGGTCCTGGAGCTAATAACCCGAACACAATTGTTCCTAGCCAAATTACTGCCACAGTTGAGTCTGAAGCAATAGGAGAAGGAGGAAACATTAATCTTTCCACCGGATCGCTTGTGGTCACTGATGGAGGGTTTATTCGCACCAGCAGCTTCGGCAAGGGAGATGCAGGAAAATTAGATATTGATACAGGGCGTTTGCTTGTTTCTGAAGGAGCTTTTATTTCGACAGCAACTGGTCCTGATAGTTTAGGTCAAGGAGGTAATTTAACGGTCAATGCTACTGAATTGATTGAATTAACTGGTACTTCAGCTAACGAACAGTCTTCTAGTCGTTTGTCTTCTACGGCTTTAGGTACTGACAACGGAGGAGATTTGAAAATTGCTACTCCCCAATTGATTGTTGAAGATGGAGCTGCTGTAACAACCAATACATTTAGTCAAGGTCGAGCTGGCAATTTAACCATCAATGCCACAGATTTCATAAAGCTAAATGGTACTTCAGTCAATGGTCAGTTATTTACCCGCTTGACTAGTGAAACATTCGGTTCTGGAAATGCAGGAAAATTAGATATTGATACTGGGCGTTTACTCGTTTCTGAAGGAGCTTTTATTTCGACAGCAGCTCGTCTCAATAGTTCAGGTCAAGGAGGTAATTTAACGGTCAATGCTACTGAATTGATGGAATTAACTGGCACTTCAGTTAATGAACAGTCTTCCAGTGTTTTAAGTTCTGCCACTTCTGGTACTGGAGATGCAGGAGAGTTGACGATTACTACACCTCAATTGAGCATCAAAAACGGAGCTGCTATAGCAACCAGTACGTTTAATCAAGGTCGAGCTGGTGATTTAACCATCAATGCCCCCAAGTTCATCGAACTCAGTGGTTCTTCAACCAATGGTCAATTATTTACCCGCTTGACTAGTGAAACATTCGGTTCTGGAAATGCAGGAAAATTAGATATTGATACTGGGCGTTTGCTTGTTTCTGATGGTGGACTAATTAGCTCTAGTACTTTTGGACAAGGTAATGCTGGTAGTATCAATATTTCCGTTGTCGATTCAGTTTCAATGATTAGTGGTGAAGATAATAGCTTTATCCGAAGCAACGTCGAAACTTCGGGTGAGGGAGACAGTGGTGGCATTAGCCTAACTGCAAAAACTTTAACTGTTGAAGATGGAGCACAGATCCAATCTCTCGTTAGAGGAAAAGGTAATTCAGGAAAAATAATTATTAATGCCAACTCAGTAGAATTTTCTGGTAGAGATCTTGATGATTCTCCTAGTGGAGCTTTTAGTTCAGTAAGCTCTGGTGGTGAGGGGAATGCAGGAGGGATCGATATTACTGCTAATATGCTGTTGATGAGCGGTCGGGCTCAATTATTGACTAATACTGAAGGCATGGGAGATGCAGGAAATGTTAATTTGCAAATAGCAAATGAAACGAATCTGCTTAATTCTTCTATCCTTTCGGAAGTAAGTGCTGCCACAGACACTACTGCTGGGGGAGTTGGCGAAGGTGGAGAGATAAATATTACCACAGATTCTTTGTTACTTAAAGACGGTTCTGCACTACTGGCTGATACAGAAAATCGCGGAAATGCGGGCGATATAACGATTGAGGTTCGCGATCGTGTCATTTTAGAAGGAAAAGGGATTTCAGCTTTTCCTAATTCCAACGATATTGTTCCCAGTCAAATTTCTACTACAGTAGAATCCCAAGCTATAGGAGATGGAGGAGATATAACTATCTCGTCATCATCTTTAACACTAAGAAATCAGGCATTTGTTTCAGCTACTGCTTTTGGACAAGGTAATGCTGATGGTGCATCCGTTTCAGAAAGTAGTCCGCCGGGACAAGCAGGCAATATAAATATAACAGTTGATTCTCTATCTCAAAACCAAGGGGATATTACTGCTGAAACTGGACGAAGCAGAGATATTGGCGCCAACATTAATTTAGAAATCTCTGAACTCTGGCGTATTGAAAACGAAAGCTTAGTTTCTGCCACGGCCTTGGGCGATGCGGATGGGGGTAATATCAACATCAACCAAAGCCTAACTGATACCGATTTTATTCTTGTCGCTTTTCCCCCTACTGGTCCTAATGGCAGCGACATTATTGCCAATGCCGAACAAGGAACCGGAGGCAGAATCGAACTGAGTGCTGCTGGCGTGTTTGGGATTGAATTTCGAGAGGAACTAACCCGTTTCAATGATTTCACAGTCAGTTCCGAATTTGGACAACAGGGTGAAACCATTATTAATCGGACGGTTGATGATCCCACGGGTGGCTTAATCGAACTCCCTCAAGCCGTTGGCGACCCGTCCGACCAAATTTCGCAAAATCCCTGCGAACAAGGGGTAGGAAGTGAATTTGTCGTTACCGGTAAGGGTGGTTTTCCCGCGAATCCTCAGAATAACTTTAGTAGCGACCCCGTGCGTGTTGGTTTGGTTGACCCGGTTCTCACGGAAAACCAAGCCATCAGCGTCGAGGAAAATCAGACTTCTCTAACTGAAGAACAAGACGTTGTCCCCGCCCAGGGATGGGTCTTTAACGACGAAGGTCAAGTGGTGCTAACCGCTTACGACCCCACCCAAGAAGGAGTACAGCGCAATAAAGATCCCCTAACAGGCTGTCCCGTCGTACCTTAAACCCAAGTATCAAAGGGATAATCGAGCGAGTCCCCAAAGTTGGGGAATTTAGGGGGCGAGATTACACCAAAACTTAGTTTTTTACATTACTGATTTCCCATGCTAACCACATATATTCAAAAAGCAATGCACAGAGCAAATTACGAACTTCTAGAAGATGGCTCATTCTATGGAGAAATAGCAGAACTTCCAGGGGTTTATGCCAATGCCGAAACCCTGGAAACTTGTCGCGAACTTTTACAAGAAGTTTTGGAAGGCTGGTTAATTCTTGGATTGCGATTACAACACCAATTACCTGTAATAGAAGGGATCGATCCAATATTACTAGAGAAGAATGGGAGAATCTTTACCTATTAACTAAAAACTCACTTTAAAAACGATGAAACTAAACTTTGATCGACTCATCAAACAAATTTGGCAACCAAAACTCAAACGTTCCCTTTGGTTACTCTCGCTGTTGTTTATTCTCTCCGCTACCATTCCCCCCGTAGTGGCTAAAACAACCAAACCAATTCCCATAGTCCAAATGGACAGCACGCCCCAACAGCTTGTCCAACAAGCCCAAACCGCTTATCAACAACAAGACTTTACAACAGCCAGCGACCTCTGGCAACAGGCGGCATCGGCTTTTGAAGCCAATCAAGATCCCTTGAATCAAGCCATGGCGTTAAGTAATTTATCTCTAACCCAACAAAAATTAGGGGAATGGGAACAAGCGAGGGAAACCATCCAACAGAGTTTAGATTTATTAGCCACCCTTGCTTCCAACGAGTCCCAACAACAGATTTTAGCCCAAAGTTTAGCCATTCAAGGACAATTACAGCAAGATACAGGTCACCCGGCCGATGCTTTGGAGAGTTGGCAACAAGCGACCGCCATTTATCAACAATTAAACCAGACCGATGCAGCCCAGCAAAGCCAGATTAATCAGGCGCAAGCCTTAGAAGATCTAGGATTGTATCCCCGCGCTTGCGATACGTTACTGGCTGTCTTAGAACCTGAGTTACAGGTAACAAGTTGTTCCGCTTTCAATCGCTTAACCACCGAAGAGTTAACTGCTAAATTAGACAAGATTACCGAGCAAGATCCCCAAACAACGACTTTTCTCGCTTTAAGAAGCCTGGGCAATTTGTTAATTGAAATGGGTCAAGTTCCCCAAGCGGAATTAGCTCTCAATACCAGCCTCACCATCGCCAAAACCCTCAACGATAACCAGGAATTAGCCACTACCTATCTCGACTTCAGCAATCTCAAGCAAGCGTTATTTGCCACGGAAAAAGTCCGCCGCCGCCGGAACGAATATCGCGATGAAGCGCTATCTTCGCTCGATCGCGCGACCGAACTCGCCACTTCTCCTCTGACCCAACAACAAGCCCAACTCAATAAACTGGGCTTTTTACTCCAGCTAGAAAACTGGTCGCAAGCCAATACCCTAGCGAGCTCTTTAATCCCAGCAGTTAACCAATTACCCGCCAGTCCTAACAAAATCGACGCCCAAATTAATTTGGCTCATCACTTAATTGACATCTTAGAGCAAGCGCCTGCCCAAGACAGTTCCTTGCCCTCGGCAACTGCCATTGATCGTCTCTTAGCAGATGCTGCCCGACAAGCGGGTCATTTAGACCATCCTCGCTTACAAGCTTATGCATTCGGCAATCGCGGTCATTTAGGGGAAATTCAAGCTAATTTATCCCCAGCCGCAGCTTATACCCAACAAGCGATTAACCTAGTTTCTAATTTTGACGCCCCCGATGTTTCCTATCAATACTTCTGGCAGTTAGGCAGAATTGAAAACAACCGAGGACGAGTGGAGCCAGCCATTGCTGCCTATACTAAAGCCTATGACGCCCTTCAGTATCTCCGCAGCGATCTCACCGCTATCAACCCCGAACTGCAATTATCTTTTCGCGATCGCGTTGAACCGGTTTATCGTCAGTTCGTCGAATTAAACATCAAATATGCTTCTTTCTTGGATCGCGAAGGACAAGAGGAAGAAAAAAATAACCAACTGATTCAGGCACGAAACGTGATCGAGTCTTTGCAAATCGCTCAATTAAACAATTTCTTCCGCGAAGCCTGTATCGAAGGCACTCCTCAAGTCATAGACAACATTGACCCCAACGCAGCGGTTATTTATCCGATTATTCTTTCAGAGCGACTAGAAATTCTGCTTAGCCTACCCGATCAAAGCCCTGAGCTTTACAGCACTTCCATTACCGCCTCAGAAATCAGCTCGACGGTGGAACAAATCAGGGCGGCGCTCCTTTCTCCCAATACCGTTACTGAAGCGGCCTTGCCTCTCTATCAACAAGCCTATGACTGGTTGATCCGACCCTTAGAACAGCAATTAACGGAGGCTCAGATTCAAACAATTGCCTTTGTTCTCGACGGAGATTTACGGAACATCCCCATGTCTGTCCTTCACGATGGGGAACAATATCTGATCGAAAAATACGCCTTAGCTTTAACCCCAGGTTTACAACTACTTGACCCCAAACCCATTACCGCTCTTAACCTAGAAGCGATTACTGCCGGATTGAGCGAAATCCCCGAAGCATTTCAACCGCAGTTTCCCCCTTTACCGGGAGTCGCAGGAGAATTAGCCCAAATTCAAAAAATGGGTTTAACCGAAGCCTCTCTCCTCAACGAGGAATTTACGCAACAAGCCTTGAAAAGGGAAATTACAACATCCGGTTCGCCGATCATTCACTTAGCCACTCACGCCACATTTAGCTCCGACCCCGAAGATACGTTTATTCTCGCTTGGGACGAACCCATTAACATTTCCGAGCTAGATGACCTGTTACGAGATGACACCTTTAACCGTCCAGAAGCGATTGAATTACTGGTTCTCAGTGCGTGCGAAACTGCTAGTGGCGATGCCAATGCCACACTTGGACTAGCAGGGGTAGCTGTGCAGTCTGGCGCCCGCAGTACCGTCGCCACTTTATGGTCAGTCGTTGATGATAGTACCGCACAAATGATGAACGAGTTTTATACGCAACTCCAGCAATCGGGAGTGACTGAAGCCAACAAAGCAGAAGCGTTGCGCCAAGCCCAACTCACCTTACTCAATAGTAAAACCTTCAACAAAAGATCCGTGGGACTCCCCCACCTCGGAACAGGTGGGGGAGGAAAGCGGGTGAGTCGATACCGCTCGATGCGGTTGAGACTCACATTTTCTTAGGCTACACATAAGCCATTCG
>JAAANX010000095.1 GCA_009909085.1 Cyanobacteria bacterium GSL.Bin1
TCATTGGAAACTGAGCCTAGCAACCCTAAACAACTTTCGTTGTTTGAGTGGATAGGAGGTCAGGTAACTGATTTCCCAGAATCCCCCACTATAGCGTCAGCTTAGTGGGGGAGTATGTCAAAACATAATAACAGCCCGACTCAGCGCGGAACTCAGGGGCTGTTTGCGATCAAATTTTAGATGATTTAGATGATTTTTGCGGCTCGTAACCCGAAGTAAAGTCCAAGAGCGAGAACCGTATAACCAATTAAGATCCCAAGATAAGCAACGGCGCCAGACATAAATTTAAAACTCCTTTTTATGATTATCTATACTAGACTAGCAGATCATTGGAAGAACTAAAATTCCTTGCGCCATGAACATTTATTCGCAATATATTTTTCCCCGTCTTTTAGATTGGACAATGGCAAGTTCTAGCGTTAGTAAATATCGCAAAGCACTACTACAGGATGTGAGAGGAGAAGTGTTGGAAATTGGATTTGGGACGGGATTAAACTTAGCTTGTTATCCAGAAGAAATTCAAAAGCTGACAACCATTGATGTCAATGCTGGGATGAATAAACTTGCCCAAAAACGCATTAATAAGGTTTCATTTCCAGTTGATACTAACGTTTTGAGTGGAGAATCTTTACCCTTTGCTAGTGAATCGTTTGATAGTGTGGTCAGTACTTGGACGTTATGTAGTATTGCCAAAATAGAGCAGGCGTTACAAGAAATCTATCGCGTCCTCAAACCAGAAGGCAAATTTTTCTTTCTTGAACATGGTTTAAGTGATAATCCCAAAGTACAAAAATGGCAGCATCGCTTAACGCCGATTCAAAAAATTGTAGGAGATGGTTGCCATCTCAATCGTGATCTGAAAGCTCTTATTTCTCAACAGTTCGCTACTGTTAAATTGGAAAACTTTAAGTTAGAAAGCGAACCAGAAATTATTGGTTATCTTTACCAAGGAATTGCTACCAAATGAGTCGGTTATTAATCTACGTAGATTGCCTCAACCAATGACTAATGACTAATGACTAATGACTAATGACTAATGACTAATTATCCATATCTGAACTTGAAAACTAAAATGGTGAAGGCGAGAACAAAGGTAACAATATTTGCCAGCAAAACGGGTAAATCACCAACACTAAACCCATAAACAATCCAGAGAAAAACCCCGGTACAAAAGGTAGAAAACATCCCCAGAGAAATATCTTTTGCCGATTTTGTTTGCCACGTTTTAATGACTTGGGGGAGAAACGCAATCGTGGTTAACGTTCCAGCAGCTAAACCAATGGTTGTAAAGAAGTTTACCGGTTCCATGTGTGTGAGTAAGGGAGAGGGCTAGCAGTCGATTATAGCATTACTCGCCTGGAAACTCTTACCCCTCTATTTCCTAAAGGGTACTTAGTTTCAACGAATCGCACTCCCACTTGAGGCAGAGCCAAAAATTGCTGATAATTAAGTTTAGAGACCTGCTGTCGTTTGGGTAAATAAAGCGGTAAAATCAGTTGTAATTTCTCCGGAAGAGGTTTCTGGCTTTTCGGAAACAACATCAAACGCTTTGTTTCTGGCTTCTGGATTCACAAGAGCCTGCACAATCAATTCTGCTACATCTTCTCGGGGAATTGTTGGCGATTCGCGATCGAGCAACGTATCATTTTTCCCCACTAACAATTTGCGTTGACCTCCAGGTTCATTGAGTAAGCCGCCAGCCCGAATAATAGTATAATCAACTCCCGAGTCAATCAGATATTGTTCCGCTTTTCGCTTCCAAATTAAAATGTTGCCGTTCCCTAGTTGATTAAGGGGATGGTTTTCATTCGTCCCTCCCATCGATCCCATAAGAATAATGTGCTCAACCCCCGCTTGTTTTGCCAAATCAATTTGATTCACTTGTCCTTGATAGTCGATGATTTCTGGTGTGGCGTTTTCTGGATAAGTGAACTCAGGACGTTCTCCTTCTTGCGACGGCGCTTTCATTTGTGGAACAGCACTGGTGACAATAATCAGTGCTCGGCAATTCTGAATGGCTGGTTCGAGCGTCTTTTTTTCTCTAATATCGCCAAAATAGAAGCTCTCTATGGAATTAAAAATTTCTTTGGCTTTATCTTCAGAACGGGCAAAACCAAAACCATTAAAATTTGTTTTTTGACGTAATTTATTCAGAACAATTGAGCCGGTTCTTCCGGTTGCACCCGTCACTAAAACCTTTGCCTCAGACATATTGTTACTCGCTTCACCTTTACTCTAATCAGCATTGACTGATTTAAATGTAGCGCGGGCTCTTAGAAACTGCCTGCGAAAAGAAAGAGTTTTTCTAACTAATTTCCCCACTCGCCGTCTCAAGGTTAGGTTCGCGATGTTGCCTACGGGAACTGGCGAAGCCATCGCGCGTCTTTAACATCAGACTCTAATTCAGCAACGCCTTGCCACCAATCTTGTTACTGCCAAAACCAAAATCCGATTTTCCTCTGATTTCTAATAATTCCAATTCCATTTGGGCAAGACGGATATAACCAGGGAGATGATGCTACGGAAGGGATCGCGGAGGTTTTTTCATGAAGCCTCAGAGCGCGATCGCGTACGGAAGACACCTGTTTTCACTAAAGGTCCGGTAACCGTTGGTCAATTAGGAAAACAGAACCTGAAGTAAATGATAAAAAAGAGGCGCAATGAGTAACGCAGGGAGAAATGCGGCTACTCTCACTTTAGCAATTTCTAATAAATTCAAACCGATTCCTAGAATCATCAAACCGCCAATCCCCGTGATTAATAAAATTAAAGGATGATTTACTGGATCAGCTAAATTAGTAGCAAATAATCCAGCAAGCACAGAAATTCCCCCTTGGTAAATTAAAATCACGAAGACTGAGAAACCGACACCAATTCCATAACGGCTGGCAAAAGGAATTGATGAAATACCATCCATAATTGCCTTTAAAACCAGTAATGTATTATCCCCTAACAGTCCATTATTAATACTTCCCACGAGTGCAACCGGACCCACACAAAATAAAATACTGGTGGCAACAAATCCTTCTGTAAACTGTCCCGAATAACGAAACCGAGATTTTAACCAATCGCCTATTCCATTCAATCTTTCTTCAATACACCACCATTCCCCTAATGCACCCCCAATAATAATCGACATTAACCCTAAAATAACCCCTGGAAAGTCACCAACTTTCACTTGTGACAGTTCTCCTGCCATCGAAAAACCGAGCCAAAGTGTCAGTAAACCAATGCCTTGGGGAATAATAATTTTAATTTTTGGCGGTAGTCGTTGTTTAAGAGAAAGTCCAACAATTGTTCCAATAATAACTGTTAGAATATTAATCCAAGTGCCACTGGTTTTTAACCAAAAATCAATTAACATAGTATATAAAACAAATAAGCAGTAAGCATTGGATACTCTCTGATATAGAATTGATTATATCCAAGCAATAATGAGGTGACTTTTTCCCCCTCATCCCGATCATCGGTGGCAAATATTGATGCATTTGATATTCAATTATGGTGACTCAATTAACGCAAAAGGTTTATACTCCCGAAGAATATTTAGAGTTGGAATCAGAAGCCAAGATCCGCCACGAATTGATTAATGGAGAAATGATACCAATGGCGGGAGGAACCACTAGACATAATGAAATCGTGACTAATTTATGTGTTTTTCTCAAGCCAAGTCTACGCCAGCAGGGAAGAAGACTCTATTCAGAAAATGTGCGGTTATGGATTCCAGCCAACGAGGTGTTCACTTATCCTGATTTAATGATCCTCGATGGCGACCCCATTTATTATGAAAATACTCAAACAACGGTGACAAATCCGGTTGTGATTATTGAAGTTTTATCAGAGTCAACGCGAGATTATGACCAAGGGCGAAAATTTGGCTTTTATCGCAGTTTAGAGATGCTTCAAGACTATGTATTAGTGGATCAGGAACAATGTTCGGTGATGGTTTATCGACGGGGAAATAGGAAGGAATGGAACTTGCAAATTTCAGAAGACTTAACTGAGGTCATCGAGTTGGAGTCATTAGGCGTCAAAATCCCCCTAGAAGATATTTATGAGGGCATCTTTTAGGAATCAGTAAACTCAGGATTAACCCATTCTTGGTGTTCTTTGTGTCTTTGTGGTTAACTTCAGTGCCTCATGCTAGATTCCCCCAAACCTGGGGGCAAAGCAAAATTAAGCAAACGTGGAAAAATCTCCGTTGAGAGGGACATCTTGTAAACGTCCATTTCCCACTGCTTGCACCGCTTCTCTCAGGTCAATTTTATTGGCATAAAGAGCACGTCCTAAAATGGCACCAGTCACACCAATGGGTTCAAGCGCCAGTAAACTCAGTAAGTCAGTGATAGAACTCATTCCCCCTGAAGCAATAACCGGAATCGACACATTTTCGGCTAAGTTGCGGAGGGCATCAAGATTGGGACCAGAAAGGGTACCATCCCGATGAATATCGGTGTAAATAATCGCTGCTGCACCCTGATTTGCCATTTGTTGCGCTAAGTCTTTTGCCATCACTTCCGAGGTTTCTAACCAGCCGCGAGTGGCAACTTTCCCATTACGAGCATCAATGCCAATGGTAATCTGTTGGGGAAATTCTTGACAGAGGGCTTGTACCAATTCTGGTTCTTCCACGGCAATTGTCCCGACAATGGCATTACTCACTCCTAAAGATAACAATTCTGCAATACTGGCGCGATCGCGCAATCCACCTCCTACTTGCACTGGAATGGAAACCGTTTCGACAATTTCGGCAATGGTCTTTTGATTCATCGGTTTCCCCGCTTTTGCCCCGTCTAAATCGACCAAATGCAAACGAGTTGCCCCTTGTTCCACCCAATGCTGTGCCATTTCTACCGCGCGATCGCTGAATACCTCAACTTGGTTATAATCCCCTTGGTAGAGACGGACACATTTCCCTTCTAATACATCAATCGCTGGAATAATATCCATAATTTGTTCTTTGCCATTCGTGCTTCGTTACTTACTTATTATTGAGGCTTTCCGGTTTAACTTCCACCCCTTGTCCTGCACTAAAATCGAAACAGACAATTAACTGACCTTGTTATGAAACGACGTGAACTTCTTGCCCTGTTAGGGATTACAGGGATTGGCGGTTTTATTGCCACTCAATTCTCCAATCTTGGTCAAGCCAATGCCCAAGGAAGTGCTGATTTACTAGACAATTCTGAACTGAGTCTTGGGGAACCGCGCTTGCGCTTTGTTTCCCTCGCCGACACCGGAACCGGAAACAGGGGACAATATGCCGTCGCTAAAGCAATGACCCAATTCTATCGTCGTTCTCCCTTTCCCCTGGCACTCCTAGCCGGCGATAATATCTACAATGACGGCAAGATTGAAAAAATTGAGCCGGTTTTTGAGCGTCCTTACCAACCCTTGCTGCAACAGGGAGTCAAGTTTTATGCCTGTTTAGGCAATCACGATATTCGCACCAAAAATGGCACGCCTCAAGTGGACTATCCCTTGTTTAATATGCCGGATAGATACTATACCTTCAAGCGTTCAATTGTCCAATTTTTTGCCTTAGATACCAATCGCAATGCGAACTGGGATCGGCAGCTGGAATGGTTAGATGAACAGTTAAGCCAGTCGAGTGCCCCCTGGAAAATTGTTTTTGGTCATCATAATATTTATTCTTCCGGGGTATATGGCGTCAATCAGCGCTTAGTATCTCAACTCACCCCTTTATTTAAACACTATGATGTTCAACTTTATATTAATGGTCACGAACATCATTATGAAAGAACACAGCCGATTAATGGAACCACTTATTTAACTTGTGGTGCTGGGGCAAAACTCCGTCGAGTGGGACGATCAGATTGGACTGATTCTGCAACGAGTCAGCTTAGTTTTGCCACTTATGATGTTTATGCCGATCAAATCGCAGTTCGTGGCATTAATAAAAATGGCAAAGTTATGGATCGCGCTCTTATTCCTCGAAAGACTAACTCAAATTAAACGAAAAAATGTTCTCTCAACATCGCAACTCTTTTTTCATTTCTATTATTTTTACCTTCATTGCCAGCTTACTTACAGCTTGTAATCCGGCTCTAATTGAAAGCACCGCTTCCCAGGTTCCGCAAGTAGTCCAAGCCATTTTAAGTGATCCGAAAACCTTCAATGCGGTTCTCTCCCAAGAATCACCCAATGTTTTTGGTTTGACTTATGAAGGTTTAGTAGATCAAAATCCCCTCACGGCTGAAGTGGAACCGGCTTTAGCCAAATCTTGGGAAATTTCTGATGATAAAAAACAAATTGTTTTTACGCTTCGGGAAAATTTGCAATGGTCAGATGGCGAACCTTTAACAGCAGATGATGTTGTCTTTACTTACAATGATTTAATTCTTAATCCCAAAATTCCTAATAATATTAGAGATAGTTTAAGAATTGGCGAAAGTGGGGAGTTTCCAACTGTCGAAAAAATAGACAGTCAAACGGTGAAATTTACCGTTCCTGAACCCTTCGCACCCTTCTTACAAAGCACTGGCATTTCCATTATGCCCAAACACGCTCTTCTGGAGTCAGTGCAAACAACAGATGCGGAAGGAACCCCCCTTTTTCTATCAAAATGGGGCGTGGATACACCGCCACAAGACATTGTTGTTAATGGTCGTTATCAGTTAGCAGGATATTCGACGAGTGAGCGTGTTATTTTTGAAAAAAATCCATTTTATTGGGAAAAAGATGAACAAGGAAATCAACTGCCTTATATTGATCGTGTAATTTGGCAAATTGTTGAAAATCAAGATACTGCTTTATTACAATTTCGCTCTGGCGGCTTAGATTCAATTAGTGTTACCCCTGACTATTTTTCTTTATTAAAACGAGAAGAAGAAAGAGGAAATTTTACCATTTACAATGGCGGACCTGACTATGGAACAACTTTTATGGGATTTAATTTAAATACAGGAAGCCGCAATGGTAAGCCGCTCGTTGATCCGGTAAAATCTCGCTGGTTTAATACGCTTGCCTTCAGAAAAGCGGTCGCGTATGGCATTAATCGCCAACAGATGATTAATAATTTGTTTCGGGGTTTAGGAGAACCGCAAAATTCACCGATTTCTGTGCAGTCTCCCTATTATGACGAAGATGTAACAAGTTATGGCTACGACCCAGAAAAAGCCAAACAATTACTGTTAGACGCAGGGTTTCAATATAATAATGAAGGAAAATTATTCGATGCCGAGGGAAATCACGTTCGCTTTACCTTAATTACTAATGCCGGTAATAAGAGTCGAGAAGCCATGGGCGCACAAATTAAACAAGATTTAGCGCAAATTGGAATTACCGTTGATTTTACGCCCATTCAGTTTAATGTGTTAGTCGATAAACTGTCTAACTCTCTCGATTGGGAATGTCACTTATTAGGCTTTACCGGCGGCAATGAGCCCCATTTTGGCATTAACTTATGGCGAACAGATGGTAATTTACATACCTTTAATCAATCTGCCCGTTCGGGAACCACGCCCGTAGAAGGAAGAAAAGTGAGGGCATGGGAAAAAGAAATTGAAGCCCTTTATATTGAAGCCTCTAGAGAGTTAGATGAAAGTAAACGCAAAAACCTTTATGCCCAAGCCCAAGCAATTGTGCAGGAACATTTACCCTATATTTATTTGGTGAATCCTCTTTCCTTAGCAGCAGTGCGCGATCGCGTTCAAGGAGTTGAATACTCAGCCCTCGGTGGCGCGTTTTGGAACCTCGAAAAATTAAAACTGAGCCCAGAATAATGAGTAAGTATTAATGATCAAAAACGAATGGACTCCCAAGCCTTAAATGCTCTTTTAAATGCTGTTGCTAATGGCGAAATTTCTCCTGAAACAGCACAAGAAAAACTAAAAAATCTTACCTTTGAACCCATTGCTGATTTTGCGAAGGTTGATCATCATCGCGCTTTAAGAACGGGCTTTCCGGAGGTGATTTGGGGACCCGGAAAAACGCCCGATCAAATTGCTCAAATTATGCTGGCAATGAGCAATCGCGCGAATGTGATTATGGCAACTCGTATTGATGCCCCAGTCTTCCAGCAAGTCAAAAGCCAGATTCGAGATGTGCAGTATTATCCTCTTCCTCGCATTTGCGTTCTTGAAACGGCTTCTCCTACCCCACAACCAGGAACAATTGGGGTACTGAGTGCGGGCACCGCTGATATTCCTGTTGCGGAAGAAGCTGCCCTCACCGCCCAACTGTGTGGCTTTACGGTGAAACGGCTTTGGGATGTGGGAGTAGCAGGGATTCATCGCTTACTTAGCCATCGCGACCTTTTAAACCAAGTTAATGTGCTGATTGTGGTTGCCGGGATGGAAGGGGCATTACCGAGTGTTGTTGCGGGCATGGTCGATTGCCCCGTGATTGCGGTTCCGACCAGCATTGGTTATGGTGCGAGTTTTGAAGGAATTGCTCCTTTACTGACGATGCTCAACTCCTGTGCTGCGGGCATTGGTGTCGTTAATATTGATAATGGATTTGGTGCAGCCATTTTGGCCGGACAAATTCTGCGCACTGCCGGCAAAATTAATCGTTAATTGCTTTGACAGCCAAGCAAGCATCCGCTATAATTAGAAATCGTCTCATAACCTTGGAGAGGTGGCTGAGTGGTTGAAAGCGGCGCCCTGCTAAGGCGTTAGGGGGTTCACACCTCCTCGAGGGTTCGAATCCCTCCCTCTCCGTTTGGAAATGCATTAATCTCCCATCAACCAAATTGTCAACGCAGCGCCAAAAATGAGCGCAACGTAACCCAAGGCGGAGTTTAAAGTTTTGATGAGCTCTAAAGGGGAAAATACCACAACATTGGTAATATAGTAGCTGAGCAGAACTAGACCCAAGAAAAACGTCAATATTTTTACCATCATGTGTTCACACAAAAGAGAGATTTTCAGACGGAGCAAGAGACGATAGAATAATTGGTGATCTATTAGACCGAAATTTTAGGAAGACCTGTGCTATCTACGCTCACCGCAGACTTTCGGATTATTTTCGAGCGCGATCCTGCTGCTCGTAACTGGCTAGAAGTTATCTTGTGTTATCCGGGCTTACAAGCGATCTTATTTCATCGCTTTGCCCATTGGTTATATCGAATTGGACTGCCTCTGATTCCACGCCTCATTTCCCAATTATCTCGTTTTCTAACTGGCATTGAAATTCACCCCGGTGCGCAAATTGGAAAAGGTGTCTTTATTGATCATGGCATGGGAGTCGTTATTGGTGAAACGACGATTATTGGGGATTATGCCCTAATTTACCAAGGCGTGACCCTGGGTGGAACGGGGAAAGAAAACGGCAAGCGTCACCCTACTCTTGGCGAAAACGTTGTGGTTGGTGCCGGGGCAAAAGTCCTCGGTAACCTGCAAATTGGTAATAATGTTCGTATCGGCGCAGGATCAGTTGTTTTGCGTGATGTTCCTTCCGGTTGTACCGTTGTTGGTGTTCCCGGTCGCGTCGTTTATCGTTCTGGAGTTCGCGTTGATCCATTAGAACATGGCAGTCTTCCTGACTCAGAGGCGAATGTGATTCGAGCGTTAGTGGATCGCATTGAAACCTTAGAACAGGAAGTGCAGAATCTGCAACGTCAGCAAACTTGGACTGCTTCTGTGGTTTCTGCAACAGAGTCCTCTGAAAAATCACCACAGTGTCGGATAGAGGATCGGGAAATTCAAGAGTTCTTGCACGGAACTGGCATTTGAGAGGATTGAGATCCCCCAGGTTTTGGGGGATTAAAACGGTGTTTTTCCAAAACTAATATTCCGCAAGGGTGATAATGGGAACCTCAGGTAGTTTATTCCGCCCCGCTAAACCGGTTAGTTCGATAACAAACCCAAATCCTAAAAGGTGACAGCCAATTTTTTCTAATAAGTCGGCCGTTGCTTTTGCGGTTCCACCGGTCGCGATTAAGTCGTCCACAATGATGACTTTAGAATGGGCGGGTAAGGCATCTTGGTGCATTTCGAGTTTATCTTTGCCGTATTCTAAATCATATTCAATGCTATGGACGGCTGCTGGCAGTTTACCAGGTTTACGGACGGGCACAAAGCCAGCTTCAAACTGATAGGCAAGGGTAGGACCAAATAAAAAGCCTCGGGATTCAATGCCGATCACATAGTCAGGGATCAGGTTAGCGTCTCGGAACTTATTTTCAAAACTCTCAACCGTGTAGCGCAGTCCCTCGCGATCGCGCAGTAAAGTTGTAATATCACGAAAGATAATGCCCTCTTTGGGAAAGTCTGGAATATCGCGAATCAGTGCTTTTATATCCATAGATCAACTCTGGTTTACGTCCTTATGGATTATCGCATTTAACTAACGTGAGCGAGAATTCCCCCATCTCATTGATCAATGTTTGCTACAAAATGATATCCTTTAACTCATTAACGGTCGAATTTGATCGGCTAGATTTTGGCTAGACGTATCTGCTGTTAGAATTTCGATTTGTTCAGCATTGTTCACACCTAACCCTAATTCGGTTGCCCGTTGAATTTGTTCCAAGTCCCAAATTGACCCTTGGGAAACTTGCTCTGTGGTTCCTAATGATCGCAGTATAGCTAATCCCACAACATCTACTGCCACGCGATCGCGCCCCGCAATCATGACATTGGCAGGGACTTTTTTGCCATTAGCGGGTCCGCCATTGACAAAGGCTTCCACGCCATCGAGTAAGACGAGACTGGGATCATAGGCAGCATTCACTTCCGCAATCATCTTCCGTTGGTGCGGGGAAGAATGCAAATCTCCCATGTAATTAAACGAGTCACCCGGGACATATTTAGCCACCAGGCCAATGCTATTTTTCAGAGAGAGAGTAAAGTGTCCACCAAAGCGATGGGTTTTCAGACAGCAGGTATTAATCACCGCATCTGCATCTAAAATCGGACGCGCGATCGCGAAACCTTGTTGCCAGTGGGTGCCTTCTTGATCAAAATACTGCCATTGTTCAGCCGACATTTCATCAAAGACAATCGTTTCTAACCCGCGCTTTTCTGCCAACTCAAACACCCCTTTCCGTTCCATGGCTTGGCGAGTATCTGCCATGCCTGCGCGATCGCCAATAGTCATTTTTCCGGGTTGAGTCTTTTCAATTTCTGTAATCAGGCTATCGAGTAAGTCGGTATCGGTTGCAGCGGGTGCGGGATCGCCTGTATTGTAATTGGGTTTAATAAAAACAGTTTTGTCCGTAAAGCCATCGGGTTGGAGAAGATCAAGAATTTTGGGAACGGCGGAAGCGCGATTGTCGGTTTTGAGAAGTGCAACGCGAGAAACCTGGTCTGGCGATGGATTGCCCTTTAATTGCACTGAAGAGGCGCTTGGCGCTTGGGAATTACCTGATTTGCCCAAGCCACAAGCAGAGGGGAGAATCGCAGCCCCGGTGGCTAGACCCAGCAAACGTAACATTTGACGGCGTTTATAGTTGAAATAAGACATGGTTAATCGGTTTGGTTTAAGTTTCGGAAAAAATGATGTTGTTTGGAAGATGATTTGACGGGAAAACGTGTGATCTTGAATTTCAATCTTGATTACCCACTCATTTAAACTTAGCTCATTCAGAAATGATTTGTCTCAATTCAATTGATGATTAGCATATAAAACTGTTATTTTTTATTAAAAAATAGAAAAGTTATGATTGATTTTGTAATAAAAATAATTGAGTCAAAATCCTTTTAAGACTTCTATTTTAATTTGTATTTTCATGGCTCGTTTGGGTATTCTACTGGTTGGTGATGGCTTAGAAACTTGGTATTTAAATTTACAAAAACCAATAAGCAGTCATGCAAAATAAATTGCCTATTACAGTTAACTAGTCTATCCTGATAAAAATGAGAGCAAACAGACAATTTTTATGAAATTCATTAGAGACTTAAATCCCTTTTTGCTTTTTGCTGTCGTAGCACTTAAGCAAATTAGTCAGCTCTACTCGCTCAAAAATAAGTAATATTACGGTAGTATTAATACTGAAATAATAATATGCTCATTATCATTAGTGATCTTGAGTGATACATAGGGAGTTAGCAAGCATGAGTGTGAATATCCAACAGTCTCTTTTGGAAAGTAGTTTATTAGGAACTGATGAGGGCGATACTGTTGTTGTCACTCCAGGAAGTATTGTTATGGCATCTATCGATACACTGGGGGGAGATGACAAAATCAGCGCTGAGGCTACCGGATCTGACAGCATCGGCATTTCTTGCAGTGCGATTAAGAGTGGCAGTGGTAATGATATGATCACCGGTATGGGAGAGTCCGATGGCATTTCTTACAGTACGATTAATGGTGGCAGCGATAATGACATTATTACTGGCAAAGGTAGCGGAATTGACAGCACCGGCATCTCGAACAGTGCAATCAAGGGCGGCGATGGTGATGACATCATCACCGGTATAGGAAAGTCCTACGGCATCTCGAACAGTGCGATTGATGGCGGCAGTGGCAATGATGAAATTATCGCCACTGGAGGGATCTTTAACAGTGCGATCAAGGGCGGTAGCGGTAATGATACCTTCAACATTGAAAGAGGGATAGGCAGTATTATCGGGGGTGAAGACAGGGACCTTCTAATTCTGGAGGGTTTGAAGTCGGAATATGCTTTTATGGGGATAGACCCAGAAAATCTCAATGTCTATATTATGCAACCTGACACGAGCACGTATTTAAACGTCAGCGAAGTGGAGCGCTTCCAATTTGCAGACAACACATTTGCCTATGATGATTTGTTTTGATTGGTTTGTAGAGCAAGTAGTGAACTGGAGTTGCGAGTAAAAGGGTTAGAAAGAAAGTCAGAAAATTGATTTAAACCTGGAGAGGATCAAAAAGCATGAAATTTCCCAATGGCTTATTCATTCTGACCAACGGTCATCCGCAGGCAAGGGGTCGTCGCCGGAATTTAATTCCGGACGGACCAACGGTTCGCCGCAAGCCCCGGAATTCGATTCCGGGGAACGGCGAACTTCTTTGCGCGGACGCAGGTTCCGCGCCCAGTCCTCCGCTTGTGAACCCCGTTCCGTCGTCTCACGGCGGAGTACGGATGACTTTCAGGACATTTTGATTCAGCGCGATGCTGCTACCTACTGCATCATAAACTTTCCAGCCCAATGTTAAGAGCGAATTTAGCTTAAAGAGTCTTGTTGCTGTGCCTGAAAAAAACAAGATTGATCCAGAGTGAGACTGTAAGGATGAGAGGACAAACTAACATGGTGATTGATGAATTTCTCCCAGACTTGGGTTAGGAGGGCGAGAAATTGCAAAACACCTTTGATTCTCTCATTCATGTTTAAAAAGCTCAGTGAACAATTCCCAGATCTCAATCGCACCGTTTGGATTCTTGCCTTTGGGCGGTTACTTTCAGAAATTGGGACGGGATTTGTCCTATTTTATGCCTCGATTTTCTTTGTCAATCAAGTGGGTTTATCCGCAACCTTAGTGGGAATTGGTATTGGTAGTGGTCAAGTGGCAGGGGTACTGGGACGCTTTTGGGGTGGCGTTTTTACCGATAGCCAAGCTTGGGGGAGACGACGCACCCTCTTACTCTCTGCTGCGGTGTCCGTTTTAGCGGATATTGTCCTCGGCTTAACTTATAATTTTCCAACCTTACTTCTAGGAAACTTGATTCTTGGCTTAGGAGTTGGGCTCTATTGGCCAGCAACGGAAGCGGTAATTGCCGATATTACCACCCCTAATCAACGTAATGAAGCCTTTGCGATTACCCGGGTTGCGGATAGTTTAGGCTTAGGAATTGGAGTGGTTTTAGGCGGATTAATTATTAGTACCGCTGGCAATTATCGTTTATTATTTGCAGCCGATGGCATTTCGTTTCTCGTTTTCTTTGCCGTCATTTATTTTGCGGTCGAGGAAAGTTATCAATTCGAGGAACAAGCAAGCACTCAGAATAATCCATTTCAAGGTTGGGGGATTGCCTTGCGCGATCGCGCTTTTGTGATCTTTCTTGCGATTAATGTCCTTTTTACCACCTACATTTCCCAAATTCAAAGTACCCTTCCCCTCTACTTCCGCAACTATGTTCATACGGGCGGAGACGAACTCGGCTTTTCGCCGCCAATCATTAGCGCTCTCTTCACTTGGTATATTACCTTTGCTGCGATTATGCAGTTACCCATGGCGCGATTTTTAAACCGTTTCCGACGCGCCCAAGCCCTCACCTTTTCCTTGTCGCTTTGGCTGGTGGGCTTTGTGTTAATTTGGGTAACAGGCCTTACCCAACACGCCCCACTCCTGACTGCCATTGTGACGTTAGGGATTTTGAGCCTAAGCTTAAACAGCTATACCCCTTCTGCTTCCTCTCTGGTTGCTGATATTGCCCCTGCTTCTTTGCGCGGTGTATATTTATCTTTAAATTCCCAATGTTGGGCAGTGGGGTTTTTTATTGGTCCGCCATCGGGTGGATGGGCACTGGATCAAAGCCGAATCATTACCGATTCGTATTGGCTGGTGGCTGCGGCGACGACTTTAATTGGCATCCTTGTATTGCGCTATTTGAATCAACTTCTAAAGTCATGAAATATCTCTTGTCTTTTCTGTTAGGGATTTTGGTTTTGATAACAATCAGCAGTTGTCAAGACTTTTCTCCACGAAATCCTCAAGTCTCCTCAAATGATCAAACTGTTGAGTCAACGCCGAGTCTAGAAGCCTTCGATCTAGCGGCAGAAAACTGGCAAACGATCCAAGGAGAAGGGATGAGTTTATCGCTTCCCGAGAGTTATCAGGGTGGGAATCCAGTGCGGGATTTGAATGAAATTGAAACGGCATTTACTCGTCTTGATGAGGGCTATAGTAAACGATTGCAACCAATTAAGCAAAATCTTGAGCAAACCGCTTTCATTGCCGTTGATGCGCGATCGCTGACACCCGATGCTCTCACCAACGTTAATGTCGTTCAACACCCACTCCCTCAGGAAACCTCTCTAGAAGACTATCTTGGACAAGTCGCGCAGCAACTGAGACCAACTCACCAAATCGAAGAAGAAACTATCATCACTCAAAATCAATCTTCTCTCGGACGGATTGTCGCTAAGGTAACCACAGAAAAAGGGGTAAGCATGAAACAATTATTTTATATCCAACCGCAGGGGGAAACGATTTGGATTGCCACCTATACCACCCCAACCAGTGAATTTCAGGGAAGATTGGCGAACTTTGAACAAAGCATTACTAGTTTGAAGGTTGAAACTTAAACGCAACACACGCCTTGTTTAAAATTAAAACAAGTAGAGCCGAAAATAAAGAACCAATAACGAATCACTCATCACAAAATCGTGCAACTAAACCAAGTAATCATCGCCTACAAAACAGGTGACAAAGAAAGTAAAAAGTGGGCAGAAACTTGCGCGAAAGCCTTAGAAAAACGGGGTTGTAAGGTGCTAGTTGGTCCGAGTGGAATCAAAGACAACCCCTATCCAGTCTTTTTATCCTCGGTGGGCAATGAAATTGACTTAGCAATTGTTTTAGGAGGCGATGGTACAGCCTTAGCAGCGGCACGACAATTAGCCCCTGAAGGGGTCCAGATTTTAGCGGTCAATGTTGGCGGACATTTAGGCTTTTTAACGGAACCCTTTGAGTTATTTCAAGATATTGAAAACCTCCTTGACCGCTTGGAATCTGATCGTTATGCCATACAACGGCGAATGATGCTGCAAGCACAAGTATTGGAAGGAGGGAGAATTAAGCCCGAACCCATGAGTGACCGCTTCTTTTGCTTGAATGAAATGTGTGTCAAACCTGCCAGTGTGGATCGCATGATCACTTCTATTTTAGAAATGGAAGTGGATGGAGAAATAGTGGAACAATTTCAAGGGGATGGTTTAATCATTGCAACACCAACCGGTTCCACCTGTTACACTGCTTCGGCCAATGGTCCCATTGTTCATCCGGGCATGGAAGCGATGGTGGTCACACCGATTTGCCCCCTCAGTCTTTCCAGTCGCCCTTTAGTTCTCCCACCGGGTTCAGTGGTCAATGTTTGGCCCCTAGAAGAAACTGAACCTTCTACCAAACTCTGGACTGATGGTTCACTGGGAACGACAATTTGGCCCGGACAACGAGTATCTGTGACCATGGCGAATTGCTTAGCTAAATATATTATTCTACGGGAAGATCATTCTTTTTATCACACCTTACGAGAAAAACTAATGTGGGCAGGAACCCGCATTCACTACACCAATGATCATCGCAATGGACATCCTTAGCTAACTTGTTGGGCGGATTCAGCCGATTGAGCTAATTCTCGCACCACTCGCGAAGCATAAGGACGAATCATCCACCACAAAAATGGTGATAACCAGCCCCGTAACGTGATGGAACAAGAAACATAAGTGCCAATCAGGGTTGATTCGACCTGATAAGTCACGCGATTTTCTAATCCCGGAATCGCCAGGACTCGTAAACTTAGGAATTCACCGGGATTGACTTTTTCCACAAAGACACGGATTGGAATCGGCATCAGCCGCGTTACCGCTTGATAAATTAAGCCGGGTTTCGCTCGTAACCCCTGAGGGGCATTGGTATGATCGAGCAGGGGATTCCAAGATACATCTCCGAGGTTAATCAGTTTTTCCCACAAAACGTCCACCGGTGCATTGCTGAGTACCCGATACGTTTTGTAAAGGGAAAACTGGCAGCAAATTCGTTCCTTTTTTGCGATGAACTTAAACGAAAAATTAAGAATCACAACATATCTCCTGATCCATTACGCCCAGGCAAGTATCCTATTTTAGGAAAATTACCTGGTTTTGAGTACATCGCTCAAGAATAGTTTGTAAAAATTTATTAGTCATTAAAGTCATGAGTGTAAAAGATACTGAAGTTAGCGCTGCTAAAAATCAATTCGTGCCGCCCGAAGATGCAAAAGCTCGCGTGAGAAAATTTATGATGACGCTACAAGATGACATTTGTAGTAGTTTAGAAGCGTTGGATGGCAGTGGTCAAACCTTCCGAGAAGATAGTTGGGAACGGGAAGAAGGCGGTGGCGGTCGATCGCGCGTGATCAAAGAAGGCGATTTATTTGAACAAGGGGGAGTTAACTTTTCCGAAGTCTTTGGTACCCAACTTCCCTCCTCCATTTTGAAACAACGTCCGGAAGCAGAAGGACATGAATTTTTTGCCACGGGAACTTCTATGGTGTTACACCCCCGCCACCCCTACGTCCCGACGGTTCACCTCAATTATCGCTATTTTGAAGCGGGTCCAGTTTGGTGGTTTGGCGGGGGCGCTGATTTAACCCCCTATTATCCTTTTGCCGAAGATGCCATTCATTTTCACCAGACCTTTAAAACTAGCTGCGATCGTCATCATCAAGACTATTACCCTGTCTTTAAGCGCTGGTGCGATGAGTATTTCTACATCAAACATCGCCAAGAAAATCGCGGGATTGGCGGTATCTTTTTTGATTATCAAGATGGTCAAGGAGAACTCTATCGCGGACCCGATCCAGAAGGAAAAGCAGGGCAATACAGTAAGCAATTAGGGGCAATTGAACCGCGCACATGGGAAGACTTATTTACCTTTGTTCAAGACTGTGGTAATGCGTTTTTACCTGCTTATACACCGATTGCCAAAGCACGTCGTAGCATTGACTATGGCGAACGGGAACGGAACTTCCAACTCTATCGCCGCGGACGCTATGTGGAATTTAATTTGGTTTATGACCGCGGCACGATTTTTGGTTTGCAAACTAAAGGGCGCATTGAATCAATTTTAATGTCATTACCGCCACTGGTACGTTGGGAATACTGCTATCACCCTGAACCCAATACACCGGAAGCTGAACTGTATGATGTCTTCCTGAAACCTCAAGACTGGGTTAATTGGAACCAAAAAAGGTAAGTTGTAAACGGTCCATACACTTAGGACAAGAAGCATCTCATGACCGCTGACTTCATTGCTACAATTACGATAAGCCCCCCACTAAGGGGGTTTATTGGCTTTAGTTCCTTATTTTTTATAGATGGCTCAGTCCTTCAAGGAATGTTTTAAGAAAGCAGGAATCCTGAATTTTTTTGATCAAAAAGATCTGTTTTCATCATAAAAAGTACCAACCCAAATAGTCAGATAATTGAGTGGTAATTGTAGCGATAAAATGAGACATAAAACCAATTCAATCTCTGACAATGTAGTGATTAATCAATGCCCAATCTAACCCCCTTCAGTCAATCAGTAATAATGTTTAACATTAATGGGGATGGCAGAAAATAAAGATGATTGCAGCAGTTCATCTCCAAAGTGAACTCAGTCAGTCTTTTAATCGGGCAGTACGCTTGTTGGTTTTAACCGTCAAAGAACGCTGAATCGCTAATGTCATAGGAAAAGTGATGACCATTATCTATTACTAAGGGGGGACTTGGCAAATTTTCTTAGAAACGAGACAATGGTTAGAATAAACAACCTGTCTATAATTAAAGAAACTGACATAAAATCTGTGGATACTCTTCGCACTCTTTCTGATACTAAACGGACCTTCTATACACTCCATACCCGTCCTCTGAACTCAATCTACCGCC
>JAAANX010000096.1 GCA_009909085.1 Cyanobacteria bacterium GSL.Bin1
ACCGTTGCCGTCTCTACCCCAGCCGACGCTTTTGGACACTCCCTACTCTTCTTGTGGGGACCGGAAGCGAACTGGGACTTTGTCCGCTGGTGTCAAATCGGCGGACTCTGGAGTTTCGTCGCCCTCCACGGCGCTTTCGGACTGATTGGCTTCATGCTGCGTCAGTTTGAAATTGCCCGTCTGGTCGGCGTTCGTCCTTACAACGCGATCGCGTTCTCCGGTCCGATTGCGGTATTTGTCAGCGTCTTCTTAATGTATCCCCTCGGACAATCGAGCTGGTTCTTCGCGCCCAGCTTCGGGGTCGCCGGCATCTTCCGCTTTATTCTCTTCTTCCAAGGGTTCCACAACTGGACCTTAAATCCCTTCCACATGATGGGAGTCGCCGGGATTTTAGGCGGTGCGCTGCTGTGTGCAATTCACGGCGCGACCGTAGAAAATACCCTGTTTGATGAAGGGGGCGACAGCAACAACACGTTCCGCGCCTTCGAGCCAACGCAATCCGAAGAAACCTACTCGATGGTAACCGCGAACCGGTTCTGGAGTCAGATTTTCGGGATTGCCTTCTCCAACAAACGTTGGTTACACTTCTTTATGCTGTTTGTCCCGGTCACTGGACTGTGGATGGCATCAGTGGGAGTAGTCGGATTAGGATTGAACCTGCGGGCTTATGACTTCGTGTCGCAAGAAATCCGTGCCGCAGAAGATCCTGAATTTGAAACCTTCTATACGAAAAACATCTTATTAAACGAAGGTCTCCGCGCCTGGATGGCACCGGATGACCAACCCCACGAACAGTTTGAATTCCCTGAAGAAGTCTTACCTCGTGGTAACGCGCTCTAAACTGCTAAAGCAGTTATTTATCAAGCCCTCCGAGCTGGGGGGCTTTTTTTTATGCTGGTATGGATTATCTGGGAATTAACTTGATCACAAGCAAAAATCTTAATATTTATTTAAAATTGAGCAAAGAACAAAAATTTTAGGGCGTAGCTGTGACAGTTATCTGGTTATTAGGGGCAAGTTGTATCGGTTGGTTTGTTAGCAGTTTAGCCGGTGGTGGCAGCCCGTTAATTATCATCCCGACCTTGAGTCTATTTTTGTCTGCAAGTATGATTCCACAAGTGATTACGGTGGGAATGCTATTTGGTAATGGGCAACGGGTGGGACTTTACTGGCAAGGGATCGATTGGTATCTTACCCGTTGGTATCTACCAGGGGCAATTGCGGGCGCGATCGCGGGCGCTTTTTTATTCACGCAATTGCAACTAGAATGGCTGACCGTATTATTAGGTTTATTTTTAATAATCTCTATTTTTACCTACCGACTTGCAGAAAACTTAACACTTTTCCAGGTCAAAGCCTGGTATTTTTTGCCGGCTGGTTTTATTTATGCATTTCTATCAGGATTAATTGGGAGTACGGGTCCTTTATTGAATCCGTTTTATCTCCATTACGGTTTAGAAA
The DNA here is from genome assembly GCA_009909085.1 of Cyanobacteria bacterium GSL.Bin1. Classification (NCBI taxonomy): domain Bacteria; kingdom Bacillati; phylum Cyanobacteriota; species Cyanobacteria bacterium GSL.Bin1. Next base: position 1,462 of record JAAANX010000096.1, read on the forward strand.
AAGGAGAGATGATTGGGACAAAATCGGCTCATGTTTTAGTCGTACATATTGTTAAGATTATCGCTTATGCTGCCTTTGGTGTGATATCTTCTCCGATTATTGCTTATGGCTTATTAATTGGGATTGGAGCATTTCCAGGAAACTGGTTAGGACAAAAAGTTTTAGAAAATATAGAAGATAAACAATTCCGTCAAATCGCGATCGCGTTTGTTCTCATTAGTGGCATCATGTTAGTTTGGGACCAACGACAAATCTTTAGTTTTATTTCATGATTTTCAGGTAAAAATAATGCTATCAAAAATTAAAGTTAATTTAGAGAAAAATTCTTATTCAATCGCGATCGCGCCCAATCTTTTAAGCCAAATTGGAGACTATTTAAAGCGCCTCGATATTGGCAATAAGCTTTTAGTTGTTTCTAATTCAATGATTTTCGATGAATACGGCAACCAACTCATCGAAGCTTTAAAGGCGGCTGATTTTTCGGTCTCTTATCAAATTCTTCCCGCCGGAGAACGTCATAAAACCTTACTTTCTGTGCAGAAAATTTATGATACCGCTTTAGAAAACTACCTAGAACGTTCTTCAACCCTCATTGCTTTAGGGGGTGGTGTCATTGGGGATATGACTGGTTTTGCAGCAGCCACTTGGTTAAGGGGCATTAATGTGATTCAAATTCCCACCTCTTTATTAGCAATGGTCGATGCCGCTATTGGCGGGAAAACTGGTGTCAATCATCCCCAAGGAAAAAACTTAATTGGGGCCTTTCATCAACCGAAATTGGTTTTAATTGATCCACAAGTTTTAAAGACTCTTCCCTCGCGGGAATTTCGCGCTGGTATGGCAGAAGTGATTAAATATGGCGTGATTTGGGATGAAGCGTTATTTCAGCAACTCGAAGCCGCCGAACGTCTTGATGAACTGGATTATTTAGCCCCAGAACTATTGCAGAATATTTTGACGCACTCTTGTCAAGCGAAAGCGGATGTCGTGAGCCAAGATGAGAAAGAAGGCGGAATTCGTGCCATCTTAAACTATGGTCATACCGTCGGTCATGCCATTGAAAGTTTGACGGGATATCGCCTCGTCAATCATGGCGAAGCCGTTGCCATTGGGATGGTTGTTGCCGGGAAAATTGCGGTAAAAATGGGATATTGGTCAGAAGAAGCCAGCCAGCGCCAAGATAAACTGATCACAAAAGCAGGACTGCCAAAAACAGTTCCTCATATGTTAGAGATTGGGGATATTTTAGATGCCTTGAAAAGTGACAAGAAAGTAAAATCTGGGAAAGTCCGCTTTGTCTTGCCAGAAAGCATTGGCAAGGCAACCATCACGGATCAAGTTTCGCCAGAAACCGTGAGTGAAGTCGTGAAAGCGTGTCAAGAAGCCCATTAAGTGATTGTCTCAGACCTTAGAAACCAACTCAATTCTATCTTTTAACTGATAACAAAAAAACGGACCGCTGCATCATTACTCCTGGCGAGGCAAAGTTAAATTTTGCTGTTGAAATGGAGGAGTATTCTCATCAATGGTAATTGCGCTAGGATTTAAAGGCTGATTCTGTACTTGCAATTGATAAGTGCTTTGTTCAAGGCGCTCTAAAAAAAAGACTCCCCCTTGATTGGTAATCGAAAAGCGACGATTTCCCTCCCCTTGAGGAATCGCAACGACTCGCGCTCCCCCAATGGGTTCATTATTTTCATTAGTAAGAACACCAGACACTGTGTAAGATTGCTTTAAAGGAACGGTGAGTGGCGTATAACTTCCCGGTACCACTTTGACGGCAAAAGTCGTATCAGTAGCTTGCCAATCGAGGGGAAAGCCTGCCGGATCAAGCTCAAGGCGATAGTCATCCGGAGGAACAGTAACTAATAACCGATCGCGCTGTTGAATAATTTGAGACTCCCGTAACGGATCGCCATTGAGAATGAGTAAATTTGTCGCATCAGTATAAACCTCCTCGTCGGGATCCAACTGACCGTTTCCGTTATTGTCAAAAAAGGGTTGCACCAGAAAACCGCCTTGGGTTTGTAAGTCGTCTAAATCGCGATCGCCTGGAGAGAGACTCTGTTGCAGATTCATCCGAGTAGTCAGTTCTAAACTCAACCGATTCTCAGCAGAACTTAAACTGACTCCTTCATAGCGACCGCGCAACCGTAACCCCGGCAAAAGCATTGTTTCTACATCAGCTTGCATCCCTTGTCCTTGTGAGCCAATCCCATACCCCAGTTCAATATCCCATAATGGTTCACCACTAACATCCCGTTTTCTAGAGCGATATTCCCAACTCAAGGTTGCTAACTGCTGACTCTCATTAAACTGGCGTGTTTCATAGTCAAAGATTAAGCGGCTTTCCTGATTGGAGCGAAAATCATTGGCAAAGTCATAACTGATTTCTGTACGGGTGCTGTCGTTATTATCTTCATGAGATAATTCTAAATCCCCCCATTGTTGTCGCATTTGCCATTGAATTTCATTGGTGTCGTCAAGGGTAACCTCAATGCGGGTAGAACGATCAATACTTTGGCGAAAACGAGTATTAATCCGAAATTCTGTCCCTTGTTCACTATCCCAACGCCCAGAAACCCTTAAATTGGGCAAAATTTGCCAACTACTTCGGAAATTGCTGCTGGTACGATCGCGATTAAAATTAAAGCGCAGGGTTGATGTGGGTTGATAGTTGATATTCATTTCCAAATCTTTGCCGAAAACTCCCGCGATCGCAAGATCTAAAGGAACATTCATAGGACGGAAAAATAACTCTCCCCAGCCATGGGTCCCCTGATCATGGATCAATCCCACCCCTAAGGTCATATTTTCTGCAACGCCCCAGCGTACAGTTGCCCCCCCTGCCAACTCCGAAAACTCACCCATAAAACGATCATTTCGTTCACGCCGCGATCCCGCAGACACTAACCAATGCACCCGACCGGCAGGAAGTTGTTCTGGTAGAGGGCGAAAGGAAACGGTTCGCACTGCCGGATCAAGGGTCAGTTGACCCTCGGGAAACAACAGAACTTCATATTCTGATCGAAATCGTCTCCCCCCAAACGGAACATTCTCAAAACGATATGTTCCATCAGCATCCACTAATACCTCATCTAAAACCTCCTGATTGCGATTACGGGTTAATTGGACTAAGGTTCCCGGTGCTGCCTCTCCGGTAATATCCCGGCGAAAGGTATTGGTTTGTAACCGTTGTTCTGGATCAACCCTGCCCAACCTAGAATCAGGTTCATCCTCCCGTTGGAGATAAGTGATTCCCCAATATTCCCCTTGTCCTTGCTGAATCCAAAACGGGGATTGTTCGCCAACAATCAGATCGTGTTTCGGGGTTGGTCGAAAATACTCGAACCCCTCTAAATTCCATGTACCCTTTTGATCGAGCTTGTCCTGACCAATCTCGATTTGCCAACTACCCTCTAAAAAAGTGCCAATGGCAAGTAAATCTCCTTCTAACTCAGAAGCCGATAAACCTGTACTGGGATTAAACGTAGTCACTTGCTCAAGTGCGGTTAAACTAAAAGCGGGTGGACTCACTTTAGGTAACCCTTCTAGTTCCGGTTCCGGTTCTTCTTCAAATCCAATTGGAGACCGTCGCCGTTGGTCGAGCCACGGGGCAGAAAAAACGATCGCGTATTCATTAAGATCAAAACGAGCATCAACCCCCAATTTCTCTTCAATGTCTTGAATCGAAAGGACTAAGCCCAGTTCCGAATTTTCTGAGAGTTCATTTAAATCTAACCGGGTCACTAAGCCCGGAGAACTCAACTGCACCTCATTGTCACCTACCGCTTCTTGTTCAAAACCGAGGACTTCAATGACCGATTGATACGGAACAAGCCACTGTTGCAACTGAATCGCCTCTGGCTCTTGAATTTTCGCTCTCACCAAAACTGCGGGAATTTCACGGCGAGCACTGGCAATTAAACCGACTAGAATAATTTGCCAGTCTGTTTCTTCCTCACTGGAAGGGGTTTCTTGGAAGTTGGATTGATAAAAAGGGGCAGCGATCGCGCTTAGATTTAAAAACGCGACAAAAATCGCAAAACTCATTAAATAGAGCAGAGAACATCCAATTTTTTCGGATTTCAAACAGGAAAACACTGCGATCAGCTTTCATTTTCAGAAGTGATGCCATTATGGTTATCTAACTTGACTTCTACTTGAAATGATTGGAGATTAGGATTATTATCACTGCCCCAAATCAGTTTTCCTGCGAGTTGATAAGTTCCTGGGGAGAGTGTTTCTGCTATTGCTTCTGGTAAAGTCAAAGCTAAAAACCGATCGCGCTGGGCAATAACCGAGGTTTCAGGAGTTTGTCCTTCGGCAAGGGTTTCTCCATTTTGCGTCAATGTCCAATCCACCTTCACCCGTGCTGAGGCTTGACCAGAATTACTAGCAAGAAGTTCAATTTCTTGGTCTTGCCGATTATAACGCGCCTCTTCCACTTGCAATGCTGGAGCAACATCCCCCACGCGCACATAAACCGTTGCGCCAATGCGAGCTTGAATCCCTACTGCATTTTGCTGGCTATCAGTGGCTTCAATCAGCGTTTCGGTAAACATCACCGTCCGATACTCTCCCTCAGCGATATCTGGGGGAAGTTGAGCAATAAACCGTACCCGCCGACTTTCATTAGGGGGGATCATCATCTCTCGCGGGGAAAATCGTAAATAAGGACTCAGATCCTGTTCACTTTCGGATAATACTTTAAATCCAGTGGCGCGATCATAGGTAAAGGCTTCCGTATAAATTCGCGCCCGTGAAGGTTGATCGCTCGGGTTGCGAATTGTGAGTGTTCCTTGCGCTTGTCCGCGCTGGGCTTGGGTTTCAATCACCAGAGGAGAAACCCCAACTTGAGCCTGAGCTAAACGATGACCCAAGAAAGGAAGAGCCAATAAGCCCGTTGTCATTAAGGTTGCCATTAAACCCGTTTGTCGAATAGAAGAGAAAAGATTCATGATTTTTCTAAGGGGTTGCGGTAATTCGGACAGTGTAAATATAAGTTCCCGCTTCTAAAGGATTAAGACTTTCAACATCTAAATCAATTTCGACTTGCCGTTCACCTGGAGGAATCCTTAACGTTTTTTCTTCGTCGGAGTGAACCCGATTGCCTTGAAACCTTAACCAAGCTCGCTCCTCTTTTGTTTCGACGGTTGGACCTCCGGTTTGTTCCGGATCAAATACTTCTAAATCTGCTGGCGTATTGCAGTTAACATCCACTAGCGCTGATACCCCAGCCCCTTCACTCGAAATCACGCGGGGAGATTCTTCAGGGGTAAAAACTAAACTCCCCTCTCGTCTGGTCGTAAAGCTACAACTGGTTTCTAACTGACCACTAAGTTGAACGAGATGTGTATCGGCACGACCTGTTAGAGGAAAGCTAACTACAAGATATGAAATTATAGAGAAAATAGTGCCAACTGATGACAGCTGATTTGTCATATCTGTTATGGGGGGATTGAGTAAAGCTCAAATATAAAATACTTTTTTCAAGGAACGACAGCAGTGATAGGAACCCGATAAGTATAGTTCCCTGCTGGGATAGGGCTATTACTGACAACACTAATATCCACGGTAATATCATTTTGTCCGAACGAACTGACCAAAAATGGCAACCTAAAGATAAAAGCACAACCATCACTCGATTGAGCAGTTGGTGTTGAATCATCAACTGTTAAAATGTCAGAGCAGAAAGGACCAAAGCCTGTTGTTGTATAAGTAACTTCAGCACTTTTGGAAGCGCTGTAAGGAGAATTTTCTAGGGAAACAGCAGCAGAAGAAACAGGGATAGGTTGATTTGCCTCCAATGTTACACCATTGGCATTACAATCAAGTATCATATTTACTGTTCCCCCGCTCCTACTATTGAGTTCTGTACCATTATTGCTTAGATGTAAAGAGCCAATCGTATTACCAATAAAATCGCAGGACGTATCCACTGAGCCACTAAAGGGAACTTGAGTCGTTTGGGCATTCGCCTCTGGAACAGTTGCTATTGTTAGCAACTTTAAAAAGGCGATTACAAAACCAAAACGGCTCAAGCGGGAATTGAATAAAAACATTAGCCAACCAAATGTAATGATGACTACGGGGTAAGGGTTACATCAACGGTGTAGTTATAGCTGCCTGCTGGCACTTCGCTGTAGCTACCATCAGTAGCGAAATCTGCTGTCATACCTACTTGTACAGTAATATCTTGACCAATAGTTGCAGGATTATACAAAGTTGTGTTAGCAGTACCGTCACTGGCAAGGTTTGCTTGCGCGGGAGCTCCCCCAGTCAGGCTTGCTGTAGATGTTAGATTACTCACACTAGTTATACTCGTTGCGACTGTACCTTCTACAGGTGCGCTAAGCGTCAGTTGTGCTGTAGTTGTATTGCAATTCACTATTAGATCATTACCGCTTGTATCCCCTGTGAGCACGCCACTACTTGCCGTTAAGCTGTAGGGACCATTATTACCTGTGATTGTGCAGTCTTCGGGAACAGTCACTTCAAATGGTACATCTACCGACTGAGCATTGGCTCTAGAGGCAAATAAACCCGTAGTTCCGATGAGTAGGGAAGAAATAAGAGTAAGAGTGAGTGTACGTTGAAACATAGTTTTTACCTCCTTAGTTTTTGTTCTGAATAGACTTAATGAATTTGGATAAAGTAATTATATTGTCTTTATATCACTGTTTTTATTATATTTAAATCACAATTTTTAGGCAATCAGTAATTGTACTAAAAATGATCAAATTATTTTAATTTATTGAGATAAAAATTAGCGCCAAGCAAGAACAACTTGATTTTGTGACCAAGTGACCATAATTAGCCCAATTTGTCTTCTCCCTAAATTTGTGCCTTGATTGAGACATAGGTTGGAAGCAAGTAACAATGAAGAAATTTCCCCATCACCCAACCCCCATTCCCCAAACCCGGTCTGATTTTCCAGCTGATTGTCACCCCGTGAGCCACACCTGAATTATTACGCACAAATTAACTGTAAAATAGCAGGGAGAGTCTCCAGCGCCGAAGAAAAAATGAGCTTTAGTCAGGGATTTGGTTCAAGACAGTTGAGCCCGACTCACAAGTTTCCATCGTTTTCTTAATTTTGGGAAGAACAACTTCAAACCAATCAGTCCAAATTTCCCGTCCCTGTTCACTGCTCAGAATTGAATTGATCAGATTTTGCCATTGCTCGTCTTCCGGGAGAATCATCCCGTAACGATCACAAGAAAGAGGCACTTCTGGAATGAGGGCATAATTATCAGTGCTTAAATTCAACGCTTCGGCTTCTCCCAACAGTAAGATGCCATCGGAGACAAACGTATCAAAACGACCTTGTAAAACGCCCTGCGCTCCCCTTCGTCTTGCCGTCGAACCTTGCAATGGTACTAAGGTCGCTTGAGGATAACGATCAAGAACCAAGGTTTCTGTGGTTGTTCCTCGTAAAACAGCAATTCGTGCTCCCGCTAGAGAACTGTTAAGATTAACGCGATCGCGATTAGATTCCAAGATTAAGAATTGTGTTCCGGTCTGAAAAAAAGGCTGAGAAAAAATGACGCCCTCATTAGGAAGCTCGTCACGAATTGTATTCGGTCCACATTCAATGTGAATTGCTCGATCCTCAACTAAATCAAACCGATCAGAAGCAGTCGATTGAGAAATACGGATCAATAATGCTTTGCGTCCAGTTACAGCACTGACCCGTTCTTTTAAAACGGCAAAAAAACCCAAACAATAGCCGGTTAATTCGCCGTTCGGCTTTCGATAGCCAAAGGGAATCGCATCAGTACGAATCCCCACTTTCAATATCCCTGTTCGCTGAATTTCTTCAAGCGTTGTTTCTGCTTTGGCTGGTACTTCACTGAAAAAAAAGAAGCCAGCAAGCAGCAACAAAAAGATGAGTTTATCCGTTAATTTCCACATTTCAAGTAACTAACCCATGAGAAAGCTAACAACAAAGTATAGCAATTCATTTTTTTTGGTTGAATGCGTCGATGGCGTTCTACAATCAGGAATGATTAACAACTCTGATTCAATGTGTCCTGACTGTAGAAGTTATGCGTATTGCCCTGTTTACTGAAACCTTTTTACCCAAAGTTGATGGCATTGTCACCCGTCTCCGCCATACGATTAATTACCTACAACAGGGAGGCGATCAAGTTTTAGTGGTTGCGCCGGATGGAGGGGTTACTGAACATAAGGGCGCTCAGGTCTATGGGGTTTCAGGAATGCCATTACCCTTATATCCTGAGTTAAAGCTAGCTCTGCCTCGTCCTGCCATTGGTGAAGCCTTGGAAACGTTTCAACCGGATTTGATTCATATCGTGAATCCTGCCGTTCTCGGTTTAGCCGGATTATACTACGCCAAAATGATGGGGTTACCGCTAATTGCCTCTTATCACACCCATCTTCCTCAATATCTACAGCATTATGGGATGGGAGCCTTAGAAGGGGTGTTGTGGGAGTTACTCAAAGCAGCTCACAATCAAGCAGAGTTGAATTTATGTACTTCGACGGCAATGATGGAGGAATTAAGTGAACATGGGATTCAGCGCGTTGCTTTATGGCAAAGAGGAGTAGATACAGAATTATTTCGCCCCCACTTAAGATCTCAGGAAATGCGCGACTATTTATCACAAGGTAATCCAGAGGCTCCTTTATTGCTTTATGTTGGGCGCGTATCGGCAGAAAAACAAATTGATGAAATTAAACCCGTTTTAGCAGCAATTCCCCAAGCGAGACTGGCGATTGTCGGCGATGGTCCTCATCGAGAAACCTTAGAAAAACATTTTTCCGATACCCAAACTCATTTTGTCGGTTATTTAGAAGGAGCAACTTTAGGCGCTGCCTATGCTTCAGCAGATGCCTTTATTTTCCCCTCCCGAACAGAAACCTTGGGCTTGGTGTTATTAGAAGCCATGGCTGCAGGATGCCCAGTTGTCGCAGCGCGATCGGGCGGTATTCCTGATATTGTGACCGATAGTATCAATGGTTATTTATTCGATCCCCATGATCCAGAAGGAGCAGTCACGGCAACCAAACGGCTGTTAGAAACCCAGTCCGAACGAGAATTATTACGAGAAAGAGCTCGTCAAGAAGCAGAATGCTGGGGATGGTCTGCTGCAACCCAACAATTACGAAATTATTATCAACAAGTCTTGTCCAAACAATCATTATCCATTGCCAGTTAACTAACCTGACTTTATGAATTATTATCGCTGGGGAAGCTGGCTCTTTTTGCTGGGAAGTAGTTTGTTTACAATTGATGCCTTAGGGTCAAACTTTGATGAACTGACTTGGCATTCTTGTGTTTATCTATTAGGATGTATTTTATTTACGGTCGGTTGTTTCTGTTTTGTCGTTGACGCAGACCAGCAATGAGTGAGTTCTTTAGCCGTCCTCTCCGGTTTTCTGGATTTCCTTTTTTTAATAACCAATGACTAATGACTAATGACTAATGACTAATGACAATTATCTAGAAGCTAATCTTCAGCAATTTTCTCCTGAAGTTCAGCGAATCGTAACCCAAGTTTTACAACTTGAAAAAAAGAAACTCCATCAGAAATTTCCTCGTTATATTAATGAAGATATTCTCAACATTATTAAAGATGTTGTGCAATGAAATTAAAATCGATCAAGCTCTGCAATTTCCGTCAATTTTATGGAATAACACCCGACATTCAATTATCGGGAGGGACCAGAAATATAACGATTATTCATGGGAATAATGGTGCTGGTAAAACTACGCTCTTGAATGCCTTTACTTGGGTCCTTTACGATCAATTTACGGCGGCTTTTGCTCACTCAGAACAACTGGTGAATAAAAGAGCAATTCAAGAAGCAATTCCGGGTCAGTCCATAGAGTATTTTGTGGACTTAAAGTTTGAACATGAGTATAAGTCCTATCAATTAAAACGTCGTTGTTATGCGACAAAGAAAGCGAATCAGGAATTTGTTGAAGAGGGTGAAAGCCAATTATTTATGCTTGTGGCTGGCGATGATGGCTGTTGGCAACCGCCTCTAGAACATCCCGATGAAATTATTGGACGGATCTTACCGGCAAGTTTACACCAATACTTTTTCTTTGATGGAGAACGCATTGATCATATTATTCGTTATCAGAAAAAGACAGGCTTGACAGAAGCAACGAAAGAATTATTAGGTATTAAAATTTTTGAGCGCTCAGCGGAACATCTGAAAAATGCTCGTCGTAGTCTTGAAGAAGAGCTGAGAAAAATTGGTGATATTCAAATACAAGCGCTTTTAAAGCAAAAGCAAACCCTAGAACAAGAAATCGATAAAATTCAAGTCTATCAAGATAGGATTGAACAAGAAATTGAAGAAAAGCAAACAATAAAACAACAGTTAGGAGCAGAATTACTAACACTAAAAGGGGCAGAAAATTTACAGACGATTAAAAATAATTTAGAGCGAGATGTCAAAGCAACAAGAGAGCAGTTAGTTCATGTCAATCAAGAAATTAAACAAACCTTGTCTAGCCAAGGCTATACTGTATTGATGGTGAGCTTGGGTGAAAGATGTTCTGATTTATTTTCAGCCTTGGCGGAAAAGCAAAACATTCCCAGTGGCATTAAAAAGCCATTTGTTGAGAACTTACTCAACCAACAGCGTTGTATCTGTGGAACAGAATTAATCCCCGGAACGCTCCCCCATGAGCAAGTGAAAACATGGATGGATCAGGCGAGTGGTGCTGAAGTAGAAGAAGCGTTAATTCGGTTACAGATACAAACTCAACAGTTGGAAAAACAAGCCTTGCAGTTTTGGGAAACAATTGATAATCGTCAAGAACAAGTGGCGGTATTGAGAGAAAAATTAGCCCATTTAGAGCAAGAGTTAGAAACAGTTAAACAGCAATTACGAGAGTATCCAGACCAGAAAATAAAAGAACTACAAGCAGCATTAGATGAAATAGAAAAAGAATTAGAGAATTGTTTGATTGAGAAGGGACGGAATGAAATTGAACTGAAACAAAAAATAGAGCAATTAGAGACACTCAATCAAAAATTAAATCAAGAGGAAACTAAGGAAGCCAAACAAAAGTTAGTCCAACGCCGACGGGAAGCAACAGAAGCCGCAATCACTTGTATTAAACAGCTGAAAGCGGATATTGAATATCGCTTTCGGATTACTTTGGAACAAAAGGTACAGGAGATTTTTGCGGATATTTCCTTTACGCCTTATTTACCACAACTTGACTCTAATTATGAGTTGAGTTTAGTGGAAACAACCACCGGCGAAGAACAATTAGTAGCTGCTTCTACAGGAGAAAATCAGATTCTCAGTCTGTCTTTGATTGGCGGAATTATTGATCGGGTACGCCATTGGAGCGCGAATAATACACTGATTGCTCCTGATAGTAGTACATTTCCGATGGTGATGGATTCTCCATTTGGCAGCTTAGATGAAGTGTACCGCCGACAGGTGGCGAAAGCCCTCCCTAAACTGGCCAATCAGTTAGTAGTTTTAGTCACTAAAACTCAATGGCGTGGTGAAGTGGCAGAGGAGATGAATGAGTTTATTGGCAAACAATATGTTTTAGTCTACTTTTCACCAAAAGCCGATTGCACTGAAGATGGATTGACGATTAATGGAACCTACTATCCTTTGGTAGAAGCGAGTCCAAACGGATTTGAATACACAGAAATTCGAGAACTTAAAACTACTGATTAGGTTTCTAGTTACCGAGTAGAGTGGCACGCCAAAACGTATAGAATGCCAGTAAAGCGAGTAAAGTATAAAAACTAAAGGTAATGACGCGATCGCGCAATTTGGGTAAATAGCGGGTACTGATCTGCGCCCCCACTAATCCTCCTAAGCCTAAAACCAGTCCTTGCCAAAATAAAACATTTCCCTGCCAAGTGTGTCCCAAGGTGGCTGAAATTGCGGTAATTACAATGACCCCTAAGCTGGTTTGAATCGCCACTTTAATCGGTTCTCCTAGTAAAACCATTTGCAATGGAACCATAATCACGCCACCACCAATCCCAAACAACCCAGCGAGAAATCCTGCAATTCCGCCTGTTGCTACCCGCGCTAGTGTTCGATGTTGAGTCTTTTCCGGTAAGGTATCTTCTCGTTTTGCTAAGGTTTTGCGCCAACTCGCCAGAAAGATATTGATCATTAATAAAATGCCAAAGGCAATTAATAGCATCTGATCCGGAAGACCAGTGGCAATATATGTCCCCAATTGGGCAGTGATAATGGCAGGGAAACCCAAATTCCACACTCGTTGTAAATTCAGATAGCCCATGCGATAGTTTTGGAGGCTACCGGATATGGCTGTCAGAACAATCGCGAGACTACTCGTTGCTACTGCTTGCACCGGCGTATAACCCACCGTAATAATAATCGGAACCAGAACCGTTCCTCCCCCAATCCCTAACAAACCAGCCAGTAATCCCGAAAAAAGACCGCCTCCTACGAGTAACCAAAGGTTTTCCATTGATCAATTGAGATGAAAAGCACTGTTTGCAAATTGTAGCGGAATTGAGCCTTGATCGGAGATAGGGCTTTGATCTAATCATCGCCATCATTACTATTGCTACTGGCAATGGGTCGAAAAGGATTGAGAAAATTGATCAGTTGACTCAGCTTTCGCGATTGAATCCAAACTCGTCCTTCCCCCCGAAACCGACAAACTAAACCTTCTCCGCCAAAAATGCCCGTTCTGAGATTTTTAAAGGACAGTCCACCAATTAACTCTACCTTGTAATCTAAACTGTCTTCAAAAGCAACAATATAACCGGTATCCACCACATACTCTCCAGTCACTGGCACTTCAATAATCGCACCATAGGAACTAAACCAAAAATCTCCTTCTCCTACTGCCCGAATTAAAAATAAAGATTCCCCACTAAAAAAGCCCCGCCAGCCTTCAAACCGAGTTTCGGTTTCGACTGTTGGGCTACAAGCCAGAAATCCTGACGACTGCACAATTAATCGAGTTTCTCCATTGAGATAATAGTGGAAAATATCCCCTGGTGTTGCTGGACAAAGATAGAGATTACCGCGACGTTGAGAAGCGCTAAATTCGCTGACAAATAGAGATTCACCACTGAATAAGCGTCCAATACTTTTCCCAATTCCCCCACGCATGGAAGATTTCATCTTGAGAGATGGATCCATCCCTGCCATTGCTGAGGATTCTACAATGAGAGATTGACCCGCTTCTAGTTCGATGTTTAACGCGGCATAGAGAGGAGAGTTTTCTACAGAATAGGTATATTTGCTTTGATCTGTAACCATAATTTGCTTTCCGACTAATTATTACTCCCGTCTTGGGGGAAGTTGTGACCCCACTAAATAGCCAAATGCACCATTATTATGGGTTTGACAATAAACTTTTCCTTCTCCTTTAAATCGACAGACCAATCCTTCCCCCCCAATTCCCAATAAAGATCCAATCCAACTGGAACCGGCTTTAGTGACTTCAAAGTCGAGACGCCTTTCAAAGGCAACGATATGACCGGTATCGACAATATATTCGCCATCGACTGGAATTGCATAAATCCCGCCAAATGAAGTGAGGAGGGCTGTTCCATATCCGGATAGAGATAGCCAAAACATCGACTCTCCGGAGAAGAAGGACTTTAAGCCTTGAAATCCCACATCGAGATTCACCTCTTCCGAACTCGCCAGATAAGAAGCAGCTTGAACCACTAATTCTTCACCTGAGAGTTTGTAAGTCATTAAGTCGCCAATTAATTTGGGGGCAAGAAAAATTTCTCCGCTGTCGTTGGTACAAGTAAACTGACTCAAAAATAGCGATTCTCCTGCCACCATGCGTTTAATGCCCCCCCAAATGCCCCCGCCTTTGCCTCGCCTGAGTGTGGTATCGGCTTGGATATCGGCACTCATGGCAATCATACAACCGGCTTGGGCATAGAGATTTTCGTCTTCGGTGAGGGTGATTTGCGCGATCGCGCTATCGGGCTGATGCAGTAGTTTAACTTCCATATTGCTTATTTGGGTAATTTCGGACTGAGAAATCTCACTAAACTATGGACACTCCGGGATTGTAAATAAATGGTGCCACTGCCTTGAAGACGGTTAATTAACCCTTCTCCAGAGGTGAGTGAACTAAAAAGTCCTCCTGCTAGGCGAATTCCCATCCGAATATTGGGTTCATAAGCAACTAAGTGCCCATTATCAACCACATAACCCTCTGTAATTTCTTTTCGGGTTAGACCCCCATAAGCCCCAAAAAAGACTGTTCCTCGTCCTTTTAGCTTTAGTTTAAATAAACCTTCTCCGGCAATCCAACTGGCAAAGCCAGCAAAAGCAACACCAATTTCAACCCCTGGGGTATGGGCAATATAAGCACCGGGTTGAAAGCAAATTTCGTTGTCTTCTAATGCTAAAGCTTCAATATCGCCAATAATCGACTGACTCAAAACCAAATTGAGATTTTCACGACTACCATTGGTATAAGTATTGACAAATAAAGATTCTTTCCCTAAAAACTTTTTGAGGAATGCGGTAAAAAAGCCTCCCGAAAAATGGGTGTCCATCAGGAGGTTCGCATCCATACTCGTCATTGATCCGGCTTCCGTGGTTAAACTCTCGCCAGGTTCTAAAGTGACAAAGATTGTTGAAAAAGCAGGTTTATATCGAATTTCGTATTCCACGATTTTACACTTCCAACACCTAAGTATTGAGAGCGCCTCACTTCTCAATTGATGGTGGCATTTTAACTCAAGTCACAGCAAATTTGTATAATTTTTCCTTAATAATTGTTGATATTAATGATCCAAACCGAAATGGTTGTGGCGTCAGCCTGATCAATTTTTATGCAATAAATAAATTGAAACAATTTTATTTTTACATAATACAGCCCTCTCATCTGCTAAAGTGTCAGCAAACGCTGACATCATCAAGCAATCCCGTTATGGCTGAAACAACCGTTGTTCAAAAAAGTCTAAAGCTGATTCCAGAAATTATTCAACGCTTGCAAGCCGGAGAAGTTTTAATTCTCCATACTGATACGACCTATGCATTAATTGCAAATGGACAAGAAACAGCAGCAGTTGAGAAAATCTTGACCTTAAAGCAGGGAACAACCGCCCAACCCATGGCTTTATTGACTCGCAAAGATAAAGCCCAAGAATTTTTTGTCGTGGATCGTTATTTTCAGCAATTTCTTGAACATTTTCCCTATCCGGTCACTTTAATTGTGCAACCCAAAGATAATATTCCGCCTGCTGTTGCTAACGGCTTTAAAAATATTTTTGCTGTGTGTCCTGACCAGTTTGTCTATGATTTAATCGGAGAAGCCCCCTTTCCCATTGCTGCCACATCAGCAAGTTTCTTTGGTGGTTTGAAAGCGATCACCATAGAGATGGCGTTACGTTTCTTTGAGGGGAAAGTTCCTTATGCAGTAGATGGAGGAACCAGTAAATATGGAAGAAGTGGTACACTAATTGATTTAACCGTTGCTCGTCCGGCTATGCTCACTTATGGCCCCGTTTCTTATCATGATATTATCGAATTTATCCCTAATTTAGAATTACCTTCTCACATGAGAAAATAAGGGTTAGGGAAGCATGGGTTAGCCAAAAAAATCTATCATAAGGATTACAATCCCCCTAATCTGAGCTTTAACAATCACCTGTAGTTGAACAAGGGACATCTCTACTTAGAGAGAGGGAGAAAATCATAACCTGTACCAGAACGAGAGGGATTTGCCGGTTGTACCTCTACCATAATCAACTGTCCATCGCGATCGCCGGATGGTAGAAATTGAACAGGTTGCACAACACCAGGAGCGGAAAAATTATTACTAGAAAGGGTATTTTGAATGCCTTTGCGCGTCGGATCTTGAGCAAGGGCTTGCGCGATCGCGCTCATTGCATCATACGCCATCACCGTTGCCCAATTGACATCACCACCCCAAAGTTGCCGAGATTTTTCTACAAATGCTTGATTTCCCGGTTGTTGAATATGCCAAGGAATGGGAATCGCCATTCCCACCGCATCCTCTCCCACTTGCAAGGTTTTTATCCCATACAAATTGCCAATATCCCCCAACAGAGGCAAGTTTTGATTATTAACATTGACCACTTGCAAAGCGCGATCAATTGTTTCAGGTGCAGGAATCAAAGCAATTGCTTCTGCCCCTCGATTCCTGGCATCATCAAGACGTTGTTGAGCAATAAATCCAGGCTGACTTAAATCAAATTCTGCAATAACACTTCCCCCACGAGTGGATAGGGAGGTTTGCAACTCCTTGCGTAGAGAAAGACTATAACCACTATTAGAATCGTAAAAAATGGCAATTTCCTGAACTTGTAAGTTTTCAACAAAAGATCCGTGGGACTCCCCCACCTCGGAACAGGTGGGGGAGGAAAGCGGGTGAGTCGATACCGCTCGATGCGGTTGAGACTCACATTTTCTTAGGCTACACATAAGCCATTCG
>JAAANX010000097.1 GCA_009909085.1 Cyanobacteria bacterium GSL.Bin1
GCAACAGCCAGAACAGGTGGAAGCGGGAAGAAAACAGGCGCATTCGGCTAACTTGGTGAGCGCGATCGCGCAACAAAATTACCCTAAAATTGGGCAACTTCTCTATAACGATTTAGAGAAGGTGGTGTTCCCGGCTTATCCGCAAGTAGAAGCTTTGAAAGCCGCGTTTCAGGAAGAAAATGAAGTTTTGGGGGCCATGATGTCAGGAAGTGGTCCCACCGTCTTTGCCTTATGTTCTCCTAATGCCGTTGCAGACAATATTGTCAAGGCAGTGAAGTCAAAATTGAAGGATGCCACCCTCGAATTTTGGATTACCGAGTTAACCGGTCACGGCATACAAATTAAGTAAAATCTGCTTGCTGAATTGCACAAGCTGAGAGATTTTTCTGGCTCTCAATTCCACCGAAATAATGACATATTTTGTAACAAAGTTTACAGAAATTAGCACGTTTTTAATAATTAAACGCAATCAATTTTAAGATAGAAACAAAGGAAAGAAATGATCCGCCTCCAGAGCAATTAAACCTGTCTCACTCCCAAATGAACCGCAACTTAAGCCCATCTCAGTAATTCCCCAAAGGTAGGTTGCACCAAGCCGTTGTTTTGCTCTAGTGGCGGGAGATCAAAGAAAAGGATGCTTCTGGTTGACAGGAGCGATCGTAAAACGTTGATCGAAACTAGCATGAGTCTCAGAACTGAACAGGAGGAGAACATGAAAAACTATGATTATGTCATTTTAGGCGCTGGCTTAGGCGGATTATCCGCAGCAGCTTGTCTCACCCGCCAAGGCTATCAGGTCGCTGTGTTAGAGCAACATTACCTTCCTGGGGGATGTTGTCATACCTTTGATTATGGGGAGTATCGCTTCTGTGCCGATGTTCACTATATCTATCAATGTGGCGAAGGGCAAACGGTCCAACAATTTCTTAACTATATCAATCGTCACGTTTCCTTTAATTCTCTTGATTCAGATTGCATTGATCGCGTGATTACACCGGAAGTTGATTTTCGGATTCCTTTGAATTGGGAAAAATTCCGCGATCGACTCATCGCTCATTTTCCTGAAGAAGCCCGGGGAATCAATCTTTACTGTGATGAAATTAAACAACTACATCAAGATATACAACGATTAAATAACGAAGGGCTGCAGTGGTTTAATCTCGACTGGTCTGATTGGCTATCGTTACCGAAATATTGGCATTTATTCACCAGACGGAACTGGACATTACAAAACCTTTATGACCGTATTGGACTATCCCCGAAACTCCAAGCCTTATTAGCCGGTCAAAGTGGAGACTATGGTTTACCCCCCTCAAAAATTGCCCTTCTTACTCATGCCTCGTTGGTTTTTGACTATGCAGAAGGAGCCTACTATCCTCAGCATCACTTCAAAGATTTAGTCGATACCATTGTCTCTGCCATTACTGAGGGCGGGGGAATTGTACAGTATTCCACCGCTGTACAGCATATCGAAGTGGAAAATCATCAGGTGAAAAGTATCACCGCCGGGGAAGAAACCTATCAAGCTGATATTGCCTATATTAGCGACCTCGACCCCAAATTAACCGTGGAACTGATGCATGATCCTAAGGCGATTAGCCGACAAGAATATCAGCGCCTGACTGGCTATGAATACTCCGCAAGTGCATTTAATATTTATCTGGGTTTGGATAGTCGATTTGATCCGCATCGCTATGGAATTGGCAACTGGAATATTTGGTATTATCCGAATAGCGATCTCAACCAAGCCTATCAACAGCAACTGCAAGGCAATTTAGAACACCCTTGGCTCTTTCTATCCTGTCCAACTTTGAAATCCCGCGAACCGGGTATGGCACCAGACAGTCATCATGTTTTAGAAATTGCTACCGTTTGTCCCTACAAACCCTTTCAAGAACTTCACGCAACCGATTTAAAAGCTTACAAAGCCAAAAAACGAGAAACGTATAAAGAAGTCATGGCTAGCGTCAGGGACTTGGTGCCTGATATTGATCAATATATTCGCATGAAAGTCTTTGGGACACCGACGACCAGCGAATACTATCTTGGACAACCTCAAGGTAATATGTACGGTGCTAATCTGATTCCGCAACAGATTGGTTTAAATCGTCTCGGGTATAAGACTGAATTGCCTAATCTTTTCCTGGTAGGAGCGAGTGCTGGCTATCCTAGTGTGCCAGGCGTCATTAACAATGGTATGGATGTCGTGGAATTACTCACAGGAGAATCGGTTCGGCAGCAACAACCTGAACTGGTAACTAGCAGTTCCTAGGTTGCAGATTACACCTTCTTCAACAGAAGGCGCCTGCTGCGACCGTTGGTCAGCGGTACACTGGACTTTGAGTCCGGTGCGGGGTTCACAAGCGCTGGAACTTGGTTCCGGCGACGACCCCTTGCCTGTGCTGACCGCCCAGCCGCGGTCAAGAAAACCATTATACCTTTGGGGGTGAGTGCGATGCGTGCGATGACTTTAGAAAAAGTGGGTCAACCCTTACGGGAGGCTGAACTCGCTGTGCCTAAACCGGAACCGAAACAAGTTCTACTCAAGGTCCAAGTTTGTGGTGTCTGTCGCACGGATTTGCATATTGTCGATGGGGAACTGCCTGACCCCAAGCTGCCTCTGATCTTGGGTCATCAGATTGTGGGGACAGTGGTCGAAACGGGTCGGGAAGCGAGTCAATTTTCGGTCGGAATGCGGGTGGGTGTCCCATGGCTGGGTCAGACCTGCGGCTGCTGTCGTTATTGTCTGGCGGGACGAGAAAACTTGTGCGATCGCGCCTTATTTACCGGTTACGATCTCAATGGCGGTTATGCTGAATATGCGGTCGCTGATGAACAATTTTGCTTTGCTATCCCCAAAGGATTTCCTAATTTACAAGCTGCCCCTTTACTCTGTGCGGGACTAATTGGCTATCGTTCTTATCGCATGACAGAAGAGGCCCAAAAAATTGGCTTTTACGGCTTTGGTGCCGCTGCCCATATCTTGATTCAGGTTGCGAACTATCAGCAACGCCAAGTTTATGCCTTTACTCGCCCCGGAGACACCAAAGGACAAGCGTTTGCTCGTGAGTTGGGTGCCGTTTGGGCAGGGGGATCAGATGAAACGCCACCAGACCTCTTAGATGCGGCGATCATTTTTGCGCCAGTGGGTCAACTGGTTCCTGCCGCTCTCAAAGCATTAACAAAAGGAGGAATTGTGGTTTGTGCTGGCATTCATATGAGTGATATTCCCAGTTTTCCTTATCGGATTTTGTGGGAAGAACGGGTTGTCCGTTCCGTTGCCAATCTCACCCGACAAGATGGGGAAGAATTTTTGGCGTTAGCCCCGCTCATCCCCATTCGCACCAAAGTAACCGCCTTTCCTTTAGCTGCCGCCAATGAAGCCCTTCATGCCTTACAAGTGGGTGAAATTAACGGTGCAGCGGTTTTAGTCATGCCCGATGAAAAAGATTAAGCGGTAGTCTCTGTAGTCAATTCAATTGCGTTTCAGGGCGAACACCGTCCGCCCCAACTGATCCTTATAAATGGACGTTACATCGCCGCTGCTAAATCAACCAGACGATTGCTATATCCCCACTCATTGTCGTAATAAGCGAGAATTTTCACAAAATTCCCATCCATCACTTTAGTTGAACTGAGATCAACAATCGAGGAATGGGGATCTTGGACACAATCGGAAGAAACTAAGGGCCATTCGCTGGTTGCCAAAATGTCTTTCATTTCTCCTTCCGCGTACTTGTTGAACGCGGCATTGATATCCTCAGCAGCAACGGCTGTTCCCAGCACCGCGTTGAGATCGACGACTGATCCCGTTGGTGTGGGCACTCGCAAAGCAATGCCATCCAGTTTCCCTTTGAGTTGCGGTAAGACAAGCCCCACTGCTACTGCTGCCCCGGTACTGGTGGGAACAATATTTTGAGCAGCCGTGCGTCCTCGCGTCCAGCTATTATGAGCCATATCGACCACCCGTTGATCGGCCGTGTAAGCGTGAACCGTAGTCATCCAACCTTTTTCGATACCAAATTCTTTGTCTAAAATGGAAGCAATGGGAGCTAGGCAATTGGTCGTGCAAGAAGCCGCAGAAATAACGCGATCGCGCTCAGGATCAATCGTCTCATCATTTACGCCATGAACCACTGTCGGTACATCTCCCCCTTTTGCCGGGGCACTAATAATCACCCGTTTTGCACCCGCACTGACATGAAGACCAGCCTTCTCGGCACTACGGAAAACGCCAGTTGATTCAATCACGACATCAATGCCCATATCTTTCCAAGGCAAAGCAGCAGGGTCTTTTTCTGCCAAAATCGGAATATTTTTGTCATCAATCACTAAGCCTTGCTCATTGCAGCCAACCTTACCGGGATAACGACGATAAACCGAATCATATTTCAACATATACGCCGCTTGATCACTGGCAATTGCAATATCATTAATTGCGACCACCTCTACATTTGGGTAAGGGTGCGCAATGCGCATAAACGCCCGTCCAATTCTGCCAAAGCCATTAATTGCAACTCGTACCATGGTATACCATCCTCCAGCTCATGGGTATTTTCGCTCAATTTTGCTTAGTCAGTATATACCCCACTTTGAAGACAAACTGTCGCCAATAAAGCCAAATTATGCCCGTCAGTCTTGAAATCAGGTCCTCTAACACGCATCAATCGGCTTTAGGAAAGTTTTAAAACTGATCCCGCTTTTCTCTCAGAAAAATAAAAATAAGTGATTTTTATTACGCTATAAAACTAATCTGACTGTGTTAATTAAATTACGCAACAATTAAAAAAAGATGACTGCTAACCCAAAATTGATTATGCAACGCCCAATTTATCTTGACTGTCACGCCACAACACCGGTTGATCCGCAAGTGTTAGAGGCGATGCTGCCCTATTTCACCGAGCATTTTGGCAATCCCGCTAGTGTTTCTCATGCTTATGGTTGGGCAGCAGAAGCAGGGGTCAAACAAGCCAGAGAAACCATTGCTGCCGGGATTCAGGCATCACCCGAGGAAATTATTTTTACCAGTGGCGCAACAGAAGCGAATAATTTAGCGATTAAAGGGGTTGCCGAAGCTTATTTCAGTCAAGGGCAACATATTATTACCGTTGCCACAGAACATCGTGCCGTGCTTGATCCATGTCAGTATTTAGAAAGCTTGGGGTTTGAGGTGACCTTCCTCCCCGTGAGAGAAGATGGACTGATTGACTTAGCCACATTAAAGCAAACGATTCGCGAAGATACGATTTTGGTTTCCGTGATGGCTGCGAACAACGAAATAGGTGTTTTACAACCCTTAGCAGAAATTGGTCAAATTTGTCGGGAAAAAGAAGTCCTGTTTCATACCGATGCCGCACAGGCAATTGGTAAAATTCCTCTAGATGTGGAAGCAATGAACATCGATTTAATGTCCTTAACGGCCCATAAAGTCTACGGTCCAAAAGGAATTGGGGCACTCTATGTCCGTCGTCGCCAGCCGAAAGTCCGTTTAGCCTCACAAATGCAAGGGGGCGGACAAGAACGGAATTTCCGTTCTGGAACGCTCTATCCGCCGCAGATTGTTGGCTTTGGTAAAGCAGTGGAACTGGGTTTAGCGACAATGGAAGCCGAAGGAGAACGACAAGCCAAATTGCGCGATCGCGCTTGGCAAGAATTATCGCAACTGGAAGGAGTTTATCTTAACGGTCATCCCACTCAACGCCTCCCCGGAAACTTGAACATTAGCGTCGCCGGAGTCGATGGAACGGCGCTTATTTTAGGCTTACAGCCAGTGATGGCCGTTTCTTCCGGTTCCGCCTGTTCTTCCCAATCCACTGCCCCTTCCCATGTCATCACTGCCCTCGGCAGGAATCAATCTCTTGCTAACGCTTCAATTCGGTTTGGTCTGGGGCGTTTTACCACCCGTGAAGACATGGATCGCGCGATCGCGCATACCATTAGTACGATTGAATCTTTACGGAATGCAAAGGCGTAACTTTCAGCTTGATCAACAAACTTCAGTTGCAGTCTCTTAAAAGCAATGGCTTAAGTTAACATCAAAACATTAGGTCACAATGGTCGAACAAGCAGTAAATCAAAGCAGAATTTGATGTTATCGGTCCCAGAGGCAGAAAACCTAATTTTAGAGCAAGTAAACCCCCTCACGGCAGCAGAACCGGTGAGTTTAGACGCAGTAGCTGGGAGAATTCTGGCGACTCCAATTCGGAGTGCGTTGGACTATCCTCATGAGGATAATTCAGCAATGGATGGATATGCAGCGCGATCGCGCGATCTCTCCCAAGCGAGTCCTGACCAACCCGTTACTCTCGATATTGTCGAAGAAATCCCGGCTGGGGTTCCGCCGCGTCACGAGTTGCAAAGCGGAGAAGCCGCGCGGATTTTTACTGGCGGTATTTTACCGTTGGGTGCCGATACCATTGTCATGCAAGAAGATACGCAACAGCAAGGCAAGCAAGTACAAATCTTTTCTGCAGCAACACCAGGACAGTTTGTTCGCCAAAAAGGAAGTTTCTATCAAGCACAACAGCCCTTATTACCCTCAGGAATTCCCATTGGCGCGCCAGAAATTGCTATTTTAGCAGCCATGCAATGTCAAGAAATAGCGGTGTATTGTCCCCCGCGAGTGAGTCTTTTTTCCACAGGCAATGAGTTAATTACTCCAGAAGAAAAATTACAGCGAGGACAGTTGGTGGACTCTAATCAATCTGCTTTAAAGGAGTTGGTGAAAGTGCAAGGGACTGTTCCGATTCCATTGGGCATTATTCGGGATGATCCAGAGTTAATCAAAAGCGCGATCGCGCAAGCCATTGCTGCTTCTGATTTAGTCATTTCTACCGGCGGCGTTTCTGTTGGTGACTATGATTATATTGAGCAAATTTTAACGGAATTAGGGGGAACCATTCACATTAATTCGGTTGCGATTAAACCGGGAAAACCATTAACGTTTGCCACTTTCCCCAACTGTTATTACTTTGGGTTACCGGGAAATCCGGTTTCAGCACTGGTAACATTCTGGCGATTTGTCGCTCCGGCAATTAAAAAACTGAGTGGACAAACGAATCATTTAACGCCGACTTTTGTCAAGGCAAAAACACAACAAGAACTCCGAGCCAATGGCAAACGAGAAACTTATTTATGGGGACAAGTTGAAGCCATTGCAGGAGACTATCAATTTCAAGTTGCAGGGGGAAGTTATAGTTCTGGAAACTTAATTAATCTTGCTCAAACCAATGCTTTAGCCGTTCTTCCCATCGGAACAAAATTGATTTCCGCACAAGAAATAGTAGAAGTCATGTTAATTTCCTAGTTTGATCAATGACCAATGACCAATGACTAATGACTAATGACTAATGACTAATGACTAATGACTAATGACCAATGACTAACGACTCATAACTAATGACTAATTTAATTCTATTTTGGCATCGCCGTGACCTCCGCCTTGATGATAATCTTGGACTTCATCAAGCCCAAAAACATTCTCAAAACGTTGTTGGTATTTTTTGTTTTGATCCACAACTGTTACAGTCTAAGCAAGTTGCCCCAGCCCGCATTAAATATCTTCTCGGCTGTTTAAAAGAATTGCAAACTCGCTATCAAAAAGCAGGAAGTGAATTACTAATTTTACACGCTGATCCAGTAACCGCAATTCCTGAATTAGCAACCACTTTAAATGCAACGGCTGTCTTCTGGAATAATGATGTTGAGCCTTACGGGAGAAAGCGCGATCGCGCAGTACAATCAGCACTAGAGACAAAAGGTATTTCGGTTCAAACCTTTTGGGACCAACTCCTCCACGCCCCCGGCGAGATTCTTACCCAAGGCGAAGATCCCTATAGAGTTTATACCCCCTTCTGGAAAAATTGGCAAAAACAAGCCAAAGCCGAACCTGTTGGTCAAATTCGACAATTAACTGGCTTAACTGACTCAAAACAGGCAAAAACAGCAACTGTAGAGGTAATTGCCCTGCCAACCCTCAGAAATTTAGGCTTTACTTGGGATAATGAACTTCCCCTTCCGCCTGGAGAAACGTCTGCCAGAGAAAGATTGGAACAGTTTTGTGATCGCGCCATCTTAGATTACGATCAAAATCGTAATTATCCCGCAATTGAAGGCACATCAATGCTTAGTGCTGCTCTGAAATTTGGCGCGATCGGTATTCGAGAAGTGTGGCAAGCCACAGAAACAATCTGGGAAGATGCTCGTAGCGATGAAGCCAGAGAGAATATTAATGCTTGGCGACAGGAACTCGCCTGGCGAGAATTTTACCAACACGCCCTTTATTTTTTTCCCGAACTAGCAGACGGACCTTATCGCAACCAATTTAAGAACTTCCCCTGGGATAATAACCCTGAACATTTCCAAGCGTGGTGTGAGGGGAAAACCGGCTATCCGATTGTGGATGCCGCGATGCGCCAACTCAATACAACCGGCTGGATGCACAATCGCTGTCGGATGATTGTTGCCAGCTTCCTCACCAAAGATTTAATCATTAATTGGCAATGGGGAGAACAATATTTTATGCAAACCCTCTTTGATGGCGACTTAGCTGCGAATAACGGCGGCTGGCAATGGAGTGCCTCCAGTGGTATGGATCCCAAACCCTTACGCATTTTTAACCCTGCTTCCCAAGCGCAAAAATTTGATCCGGATGGGGAATATATTCGCTATTGGCTACCGGAATTAAATTCCCTTGAAACAGGAGATTTACTCACCGGAAAGATTACTCCAATTGAACGGGAAAGTTTGGGGTATTCTCAACCAATTGTCGATCACAAACAAAAACAACGAACCTTCAAACAGCTTTATCAGCAACAAAAAGAACAGTGATTTTTGAGAGTCTTGAAGTCGTTGAGGAGTTGATCGCAAAAGCTAAGACCAACCAAGGCTTACAGGTCTTTGCTCCCACTTTTAAGAAAGTTTATCACACCGGTCAGAAAGTGACAAAGGAGTTTAAGAAAATGATGGAGATCGTAATTTAACGATTATTTAAATCAATAAAATTATACGGTTGTACCCCAGTGGTGATAATTCTGGAGCTTATTTAATCTTTATTCCTAAGACTCTTTTTAGAATTTTGTAACATTTGACCCGTTTACGCTGGTTACCGTTTAGATTAAAAGTATCAATCCTATCAATTATTTAACTGAGAAGGAAAGGAAGTTTTTGAGGGGTTGTTCCCTGAAATATATTTCAGAAGATTTCTGGATCGTCTTATTAATCAGTATGTGATCCAGAAAGTTTCTTGCTATCTGGGGACAATCAACGAAAAAGTTCTGCATATCATATTATTACTGAAAATGAATAACAATATTACAACTACCAGTGGCAAATGTCCGGTGATGCACGGCGCGATTACGAAAAATAGCATCTCCAATACTGAATGGTGGCCCAAGGCACTCAACCTCGATATCCTGCATCAGCACGATCACAAGACCAATCCGATGAGAGCGGACTTCAACTATCGGGAAGAGGTCAAGAAACTTGATTATGATGCGCTCAAGAAAGACCTGCACGCACTAATGACGGACAGCCAGGGCTGGTGGCCAGCAGACTGGGGCCACTATGGCGGGCTAATGATCCGCATGACTTGGCACGCAGCAGGGACCTACCGGATCGCTGATGGTCGTGGCGGTGCGGGGACAGGTAATCAGCGTTTTGCGCCCATCAACTCCTGGCCGGATAACACCAACCTGGACAAGGCGCGCCGTTTGCTTTGGCCCATCAAACAGAAATACGGCAACAAGCTCAGTTGGGCCGATTTAATTGCCTACGCGGGTACTATTGCCTATGAATCCCTGGGTCTAAAGACCTTCGGTTTTGCCTTTGGACGGGAAGATATCTGGCATCCCGAAAAGGATATTTACTGGGGTTCGGAGAAGGAATGGCTTGCCCCCAGCGACAATCCCCATAGCCGCTATTACGGCGAGCGGGATCTCGAAAATCCGCTGGCTGCCGTGATGATGGGTCTGATCTATGTCAACCCCGAAGGCGTGGACGGCAATCCCGACCCACTCAAGACGGCGCATGATGTGCGTGTCACCTTTGCCCGGATGGCCATGAATGACGAAGAAACCGTCGCCCTGACCGCTGGTGGTCACACGGTGGGTAAATGCCACGGTAACGGCGATGCTGCCTTGCTTGGCGCAGAACCCGAAGCCGCCGCTCTCGAAGAGCAGGGCTTGGGCTGGAACAATAAGACCAGCCGCGGTGTTGGTCGTAACACCGTGACCAGCGGCATTGAAGGTGCCTGGACGACCTATCCCACCCGATGGGACAACGGCTATTTCCAACTGCTCCTCAATTACGATTGGGAATTAAAGAAAAGTCCTGCCGATGCCTGGCAGTGGGAACCGATCAACATCAAGGAAGAAGACAAGCCCGTTGATGTCGAAGACCCCACGATCCGCCATAACCCAATCATGACTGATGCTGACATGGCGATGAAGATGGACCCTGAATACCGGAAGATCTCCGAGCGCTTCTACCATGACCCCGAGTACTTTGCTGAAGTCTTTGCGCGGGCCTGGTTCAAACTGACCCACCGGGATATGGGGCCAAAGACTCGTTACATCGGCCCGGATGTGCCGCAAGAAGACCTACTCTGGCAGGATCCGATTCCCGCCGGGAATACTAATTATGATGTTCAAGCGGTGAAGGAGAGAATTGCTGCCAGCGGTCTGAGCATCAGCGACATGGTATGTACTGCCTGGGATAGCGCCAGAACCTTCCGGGGGTCGGATAAGCGTGGAGGGGCAAACGGAGCACGGATTCGCTTAGCTCCGCAGAAAGATTGGGACGGCAACGAACCAGCACGTCTGGGCAAAGTGCTAGCCGTACTCGAAGGCATCGCAGCAGATACCAGTGCTAGCGTCGCGGATGTCATCGTCCTCGCGGGTAATGTCGGTATTGAGCAGGCGGCTAAAGCGGCTGGCTTTGACATTACCGTTTCCTTTTCCCCTGGTCGTGGCGATGCAACGGACGAAATGACCGATCCCGAATCCTTTGCCGTGCTGGAACCGGTCCATGATGGCTACCGGAACTGGCTCAAGAAAGACTACGCCGTCAGCCCTGAAGAGCTAATGCTTGATCGCACGCAACTGATGGGGTTGACGGCTCCTGAAATGACGGTGCTGCTTGGCGGGATGCGTGTTTTAGGGACTAACTATGGTGGCAGCAAGCACGGTGTGTTCACTGAGCAAGAAGGGATATTGACCAACGACTTCTTCGTGAATCTGACGGACATGAATTATACATGGAAGCCTGCTGGTAATAACCTGTATGAAATCCGCGATCGCGAGACCGATCAAGTCAAGTGGACGGCGACACGAGTCGATCTTGTCTTCGGCTCCAACTCCATCCTGCGTTCCTATGCTGAAGTCTATGCGCAGGATGACAACAAAGAAAAGTTTGTGCAGGACTTCGTGGCAGCATGGACAAAGGTGATGAATGCTGACCGCTTTGATCTGGCCTAACTCTTAATACGAATCCCCGCGCTGCTTATCATCACAGTGTAGGGACATGTATGTAGCTGTGACCAGACTGAGGCTTAAAAGTTGCCACAGAAGCTGAAAAATTAGGATTTTCTAAGACGCGATCGCGCGTTAGCCATCAACTGACCCCTGAACTGGCTGCGACGATTGCCGAAGTAGAGTGCGTGATCTTTGTGGATGCAGGGATTAATTCGGATCCGGTTCAATTCCAAGCGATTCAACCGGAAGAGGCAACCGAAACGCAGATGGGGCATTTTTGCGATGCGCGATGTTCCCTATGGGAACCGGCAAAGCCATCGCCCGAAGGGCTCTGCGATCGGCAATCGCTGCTTGCCCTGAGTTCTTTACGAACCGGACTGGACGGTTCATCAGGCATGAAGTGGGAATCATCGAGCAATTGCTCGCGATCGCGCGAGTTGCCCCGGTCGATTCCTGTTTTTGGTGGCTGTTTATCTTACCGGCTTATGTCAAAGCCACTGATGATTGTAGGCTTGTCCAGCAACCCGAGTTTCAAAACGCAATCCGTCTCATTTTAGACCTTTATCTCACCGCCCGCTTTGAAATGTTGCCCACCATGCTCGTACCTGACGGCTCATTTACTATTGATCGACGGATGGGGGTTTATGGACATCCCTTAGATATTCAAGCTTTATCTTAATGTGACGAGAAGACCCCCACTATAGCGTCAGATTAGTGGGGGATGAATCGTCACCAAACAAATAAAAGTCCGACAGGACATCCTTCGACAGGCTCAGGAACACCTTA